>CAKREL010000075.1 GCA_934317205.1 uncultured Eubacterium sp. | reverse complement strand
AAGAAGTTATTTAATTCTTCTGTCAGATCAGAACCTTTTCTGAAACCAACACCATATTCTTCATCATTTAAGCCGATAGTATATGTCAGGTTTGCATAACCAGTTCCTTCACCAACCATTGCAGCAGCCATCAGGGAATCAATGATAGCAGCATCAGAAGTACCTGCGGCAACTTCCATCAGTGCATCTGACTGAGCCGTTACAGCTGTATAATTTAAACCAAGTTCCTGAGCCTGTGCTTCACCGGCGCTTCCGGATTCAACAGCAAAAGTGAGTTCTTTTATGCTGTCCTTGTCTTGATATTTATCTGCCACATCAGAAGGAACAACAACTACCTGTGCGTTATTGCAATAAGCATTTGTGCAGGACATAGAACTTGTTACTTCATCAGTCAGTGTCATGCCGTTCCATACACAGTCGATTGTTTTGCCATCTAACTCAAGGATTTTGTTATCCCAGTCAATTTCTACAAATTCGACATCAACGCCAAGACTTTCAGCAAAAGCAGATGCAAGATCAGCATCAAATCCAATCCAGTTTCCGTTTTCATCCTGATAATCCATTGGCTCAAAGTCTGTAATACCTACCACCAACGTGCCTTTGTCTTTGACATAAGCCAGATCACTGTCGGTACTTTCAGCTGAGGCAGAAGTATCTTTGCCGCTATCTGTGGAAGAAGAACCATTGTTGCTTGTATTTCCACACGCAGCCATGGAAGTTATCATACCTGCAGCAAGAACGATTGCTAATAATTTCTTTTTCATCTTTTTTCTCTCTCCTCTGTAATTCTTTGTTTGAACATGCTACCATGTTATCAATTTACCATGCTAAAGTCAAGAAAAAAATTTAATTTCTATATCTTATAAAGAAAAAATCATAAGTGTAAAGAAAAAATACTTGACAGATAAAAACAGGTGTGATAATCTAGCAAAGGTGATTGACATGGAGAAAATTGGACGTCAGGTCTTTTTGTATGATTTTTATGGAGAATTGCTCACGGAGCATCAGAAGCATGTATATGAAGATGTTGTGCTGAATGATATGTCTTTAAGCGAAATTGCTGAGGAATTGGGCATCAGCCGTCAGGGTGTACATGATTTAATTAAACGATGTGATAAGATTCTTGCCGGTTACGAAGAAAAGCTTCATCTGGTAGAGCGATTCTGGAAGACAAAAGAAGATGTTTCAAAGATTCGTGATCTTTCGCTTCATTATAAAGAGGACTGTATTGCACAGACAATGGAGGAAATTAATCAGATTTCCGGACGGATTTTGGAGGAATTATAAGTATGGCATTTGACAGCTTATCCGAAAAATTGCAAAACGTATTTAAGAACCTGCGAAGTAAAGGCCGCCTGACAGAGGCAGATGTAAAAGCTGCTCTGAAGGAAGTTAAGATGGCATTGCTGGAAGCAGATGTTAATTTTAAAGTTGTAAAGCAGTTTGTAAAATCGGTGCAGGAACGTGCGATCGGTGCAGATGTAATGAACGGGTTGAATCCGGGTCAGATGGTGATCAAGATCGTTAACGAAGAAATGGTTAACTTGATGGGTTCGGAGACAACGGAGATTAAACTTCGCCCGGGACAGGCTACAACGATCATTATGATGGTTGGTCTTCAGGGTGCCGGTAAGACAACTACAACTGCAAAACTTGCAGGAAAGTTCAAACTCAAAGGAAAGAAACCGCTTTTGGTAGCCTGTGATGTATATCGTCCGGCTGCAATCCAGCAGTTGCAGGTTAACGGTGAAAAACAGGGCGTGGAAGTATTTACCATGGGTGACGGTCACAAGCCGGTCAATATTGCAAAAGCAGCAGTAGAGCATGCGGCGAAAAATGGCAACAATATTGTCATCCTTGATACAGCTGGTCGACTTCATGTTGATGAAGATATGATGGATGAGCTGATTGAAATCAAAGAGAATGTGGACGTAGCACAGACTATTTTAGTTGTAGATGCAATGACTGGTCAGGATGCAGTTAATGTGGCAAGCACTTTTGATGGAAAAATTGGAATCGATGGTGTAATCCTGACAAAGTTAGATGGTGATACTCGTGGTGGTGCAGCACTTTCTATTCGCGCTGTGACAGGAAAACCAATCCTGTATGCAGGTATGGGCGAGAAACTTTCAGATCTGGAGCAGTTTTATCCGGAACGAATGGCTTCCCGAATCCTTGGTATGGGTGATGTGCTTACTTTGATCGAGAAAGCACAGGCTGAGATTGACGATGAGAAAGCTGCTGATATGGAAAAACGTTTCCGAAAAGCAGAGTTCACATTTAATGATTATCTGGATTCTATGAGTCAGATGAAGAAGATGGGTGGTCTTGCAAATATCTTAAGCATGATGCCAGGCATGGGCGGCGCTCAGATGAAGCAAATTGAAGATGCAATGGATGAGAAAAAGATGGCGCGTATAGAAGCTATCATTTATTCCATGACTCCGGCGGAGCGTGGAGATCCAAATTTGATCAATCCAAGCAGAAAACGTCGTATTGCAGCGGGTGCTGGTGTGGATATCAGCGAGGTTAACCGCCTGGTAAAGCAGTTTGAACAGGCGCGCAAGATGATGAAACAGATGCCTAATATGATGGGCAAAGGTAAACGTGGCGGTAAATTTGGAAATTTCAAGTTTCCTTTTTAACCATATAGCGCGTATGCGCAGTGAAGTAGAAATTTGAGGAGGTGAAACAACATGGCAGTTAAAATCAGATTAAGAAGAATGGGACAGAAAAAAGCTCCTTTCTATAGAATCGTAGTAGCAGATTCCAGAAGCCCGAGAGATGGTAGATTCATCGATGAGATCGGATATTATGATCCGACAAAAGAGCCGTCTGAGATCCGCGTAGACGAAGAAGCAGCTAAAAAATGGTTAGCAAACGGAGCACAGCCTACACAGACAGTTGAGAAAATTTTAAAAACAGCTGGTATCGAGAAATAATAGATTAGTGAGGGAAACGTGATGAAAGAATTAGTAGAAGTAATTGCAAAATCACTAGTCGACAATCCTGAGGAAGTTACTGTAACTGAGACAGAGAAAGACCGGGCAACGGTTCTGGAACTGCATGTTGCACAGGCTGACATGGGAAAAGTGATCGGTAAGCAGGGAAGAATTGCGAAAGCAATTCGTTCTGTTGTGAAAGCTGCCGCATCTCGCGAGGACAAAAAAGTTATCGTAGAGATCGTACAGTAAAAAGGCAACAAGGGACATGGTGTAAACTATGTCCCTTTTTTGAAAGGGAGAATATGGAAGAATTTTTACAGGTAGGTGTGATTTCAAGCACACATGGAATTGCCGGGGAGGTCAAGGTATTTCCAACCACGGATGATGTAAAACGTTTTAAAAAACTGAAAGAGGTTATTTTAGACACCGGAAAAGAACGGATGACACTTCATATCTGCCAAGTGAAATTTTTTAAACAGATGGTGATTTTGAAGTTCAAGGAGTTCCAGAATATCAATGAAGTGGAGCGTTTTCGTGGGAAGAGTCTGTATGTGACACGGGAAAATGCTGTAAAACTACAAAAAGATGAGTATTTTATCGCAGATATGATTGGAATGAAAGTTGTTTCTACAGAAGGAGAAGAACTTGGTACACTGACAGATGTTTTCCAGACTGGAGCAAACGACGTGTATGTAGTGGAACAGGAAGGTGCACCGCAGTTACTGCTTCCGGCTATCAAAGACTGCGTTCAGGAGATTGATATGGAACAAATGGTTATGACCGTTTATCTGATGCCTGGACTGAGGGACTGATCGATGAAATTTCATATTTTAACATTATTTCCTGATATGGTGATGCAGGGATTAAATACGAGTATTATCGGAAATGCTGTTGAGCAGAATCTGATTGAAATAAATACAATTAACATTCGTGATTTTACAAAAGACCGTCATAAAAAAGTGGATGATTATCCATATGGCGGCGGTGCCGGTATGGTAATGCAGGCACAGCCGATTTATGATGCCTGGCAGAGTATTGTGAATCAGGTAGGCTATCAGCCGCGTTGCATTTATCTGACACCTCAGGGGCAGGTATTTGAGCAGAGTATGGCAAAAGAATATGCCCATGAAGAGGATCTGATATTTTTGTGCGGCCACTACGAAGGCGTGGATGAGCGTGTACTGGAAGAAATCGTGACGGATTATGTCTCTATTGGCGATTATGTGCTGACAGGAGGAGAACTTCCGGCTATGGTTATGGTAGATGCCATTTCACGTATGGTTCCGGGGGTGTTGACCAACGAAGAATCTGGTTCAACGGAGTCGTTGGAAGGTGGCCTGTTGGAATATCCGCAATATAGCCGTCCGGCAAATTGGAATGGAAAAGAAGTACCTAAGGTGCTCCTTTCCGGTGATCATAAAAAAGTGGAAGCATGGAGACATGAACAGTCGGTGTTGCGGACATTGCGCAATCGGCCAGAACTTTTAGGAGATGCAGAACTTTCCAGATTAGATGTTAAGCAGATTTTAAAAGAATTAAAAGATAAATAGATTGACTTTTATTAAAGAAATTTTTTCTGAAAAACACATGAATTGAGAAAAATACAACAGAAATGCAATGTTTTTTATTGCTTTTTATAAAGAAGTGTGATATCATATCATACGTTGTGAATTAAAAAGAGATGGTCCTCTGTTACGTAACGTATTAAGAACATCCAAATAACAGGAGGTCACAAAATGAACGCAAATGAAATTATCAAAAGCATCGAAGCTGAGCAGCTGAAAGCTGAAGTACCGGAGTTTTCCGTAGGAGATACAGTTCGTGTATCTGCAAAAATCAAAGAGGGTAACCGCGAAAGAATTCAGGTTTTCGAGGGTACTGTTTTAAAGAAACAGGGCGGAAGCAACCGTGAGACATTTACAGTTCGTAAATTTTCAAACGGTGTTGGCGTAGAGAAAACTTGGCCATTACATTCTCCGAATGTAGAGAAAGTTGAAGTTGTTCGTTACGGTAAAGTAAGACGTGCAAAACTTTACTACTTAAGAGACCGTGTAGGTAAGAAAGCTAAAGTTAAAGAGTTAGTAAAATAATTCGCTCTAGAATGCTGAATGATGATAATCCTCTGAATGATGCTTTGCATCTTCAGAGGATTTTTCACTTTATAGGAATTGCGATGAATTTCCCGTCAAATAAAAGCACTTCGTGCAAACGATGCGCATTCTATTGTTTAACACGAGATATTTTGTGATTTATGGGGTGTTTGAAAGGGCACTTTTCTGATACAATAAAAGCACATGTTTTGATAGGAGGAACTCTAGTATGACATTATTTCGTTCAGGCGGTCTGAATTTTCGCAGAAGACGGAAAAAAATGAAGCTTTCTACAGCCAAAGGCGTGGCAGTGTGGATTGTGGAAATTGTTATCGTATTGCTGATCGCTTTTGTAGCAGTATATTGTGCAGGAATGAAGGTGACAGTAGTTGGAAATTCCATGGAATCAACGATTTCAGATGGAAGTCAGATACTTGTGAATCGATTTATTTATAATATAAAAAGTCCAAAAAGTGGTGATGTGGTTGTTTTTTTGCCAAACGGTAATGAAAAAAGCCATTATTATGTTAAGCGCGTAATCGGTGTGCCAGGAGATAAGGTACAGATTAAAAATGGTCTGCTTTATGTCAATGGTGAACTGTATGATATGGAGGATACCGAGACAATCAAAAATGCCGGTGTCGCAGAAGATGAGATTACAGTAGGCGAGGATGAGTACTTTGTGCTTGGTGATAACCGAAATAGCAGTGAGGACAGCCGATATGCGAATATAGGAAATGTAAAAAAATCGGATATTAAAGGAAAAGCATGGTATATCACACGTCCATTCAAAAAGATGGGACGTATTAAATAAATTTAGAAGAAAGTAGGGATAAAATATGAATTTTCAGTGGTACCCGGGGCATATGACAAAGGCAAAACGTCAGATGCAGGAAGATATCAAGCTGATTGATCTGGTAATTGAACTGGTAGATGCCAGAATTCCGCTGAGCAGTCGGAATCCGGATATTGATGAACTAGGGAAAAATAAAGCACGTCTGATTTTGTTAAATAAGTCAGATCTTTCAGATGAAAGAAAAAATGATGCATGGGCTTCCTACTTTAAATCAAAAGGTTTTTATGTAGTAAAACTGGATGCACGCCGCAGAAATAGTATGAAAGAGATCCAGAATGTTATTTTGGAGGCATGCAAGGAGAAAATTGAACGTGATCGCCGCAGAGGAATTAAAAACCGTCCGGTGCGTGCTATGGTTGTTGGAATCCCAAATGTAGGAAAATCTACATTTATTAATACTTTTGCCGGAAAAGCATGTGCAAAGACAGGAAATAAACCGGGTGTAACAAAAGGAAAGCAGTGGATTCGTCTGAATAAAGATGTGGAACTGCTTGATACGCCGGGAATTTTATGGCCAAAATTTGATGATCAGATGGTTGGACTTCGTCTGGCACTGATCGGTTCTATCAAAGATGAGATTTTAAATATCGATGAACTTTCGCTGGAATTAATTTCTTATTTAAAGGAAAAATATGCTGGAACACTCTCCACCCGTTATGAGGTAGAAGAAGATGTAGAACGTCCGGTGGAAATTCTAGAAGCAATTGCGCAAAAGCGCGGTTGTGTGCAGCGTGGTAATGAAATTGATTATAGTAAAGCGGCAGCACTTGTGATTGATGATTTCAGATCAGGACGCCTGGGACGTATCACATTGGAATTGCCGGAGGCAAACTAAAATGGAAGTAAGAAAAGTCGGGGAAATCAAGGAAGAATTAAAAGCAACACCAGAAATAGAACTGCAGAAGTTCATTCAGAACTACAGCATGGATGAACGTGCAGGTGTAAAAGCAGTTGTAAATCAGGCACAAAAACGACTGGGGAAATACAAAAAAGAGCTGCTTCGTATGGATGCATTGAAAATCTATGAACGCAAATATGCAGATTATGCATTTATCTGTGGAATAGATGAAGTTGGTCGTGGTCCTCTGGCTGGGCCGGTAGTAGCCGGTGCAGTCATTCTTCCAAAAGACTGCAATATTTTGTATATTAATGATTCCAAAAAACTCAGTGGAAAAAAACGTGAAGAGCTTTATGATGTGATCATGGAGCAGGCAGTTGCTACCGGCATTGGTATGGCATCTCCGGCACGAATCGATGAGATCAATATTTTGCAGGCTACTTTTGAAGCTATGCGGGAAGCAATTGGTAAATTAGATCCGCAGCCGAATCTATTGCTGAATGATGCAGTGACAATTCCAGAAGTAGATATTTATCAGGTTCCAATTATTAAAGGTGATGCGAAAAGTATTTCCATTGGTGCAGCAAGTATTATTGCAAAAGTGACGCGAGATCGACTGATGGTGGAGTATGATAAAATTATGCCGGAGTATGGCTTTGCATCCAATAAAGGTTATGGTTCGGCAGCACATATCGAAGCACTGAAAAAATATGGCGCATCTCCGATCCACAGACAAAGTTTTATACATAATTTTATTTAAGTCGAGAAGACTCTCATTTCTATGACTGCTGAGTGATAAGAAATATATCAGCTGTGATAAGAAAATTAATATTTGCCGGAGAGAGTAGAAAGAGGCAGATATGAATACACGAGAAATTGGTATGGCACAGGAACAGCGAGTAGCAGATTGGATGCGGCAGCATGGTTTTGTTGTTGTGGAGCAGAATTTTCGCTGTTCATTTGGTGAAATCGATTTGATAACCAAAAAGGATGGATATCTCATTTTTGTCGAGGTTAAATATCGTAGTAATGAACAATTTGGTGCACCGCGTGAGGCAGTGGATGTTCGGAAACAGCAGCGAATTTCCAATGCTGCAGTTTTTTATTTAAAGAGATACGGGTATTCTATGGGACATCCTTGCCGGTTTGATGTGGCAGAGGTGTCTTTACACAATATTCATGTGGTGGAAAATGCGTTTGATTATTGCGGTTCATTTCGCTGAAAGGAATAATTTATGGAAAACAAAATGGTGATGATAAAACGAAAAGCAGATGGCAGGCAAACACCGGAACTGATTGTGCATAAAATAGGAAATGGCGGAGAATTGCCATTATTTCACTATCCGTTGCTTGATCAGACTGGAATTGTGCGTCATTGCTTTACGACGCGTTGCGGTGGTGTGAGTGAGGGAATGTTTTCGACACTGAATCTCAGCTTTAGTCGCGGGGACATAAAAGAAGATGTGGAGGAAAATTACCGACGTATTGCTGAAGCTATGGGAACGGATTGTGAACATCTAGTATGTTCGGATCAGACACATACGACAAATATACGTGTGGTGACGGAATCAGATGCAGGAAAGGGGATTGTCCGTCCACGAGATTATACAGATGTAGATGGTCTTATTACAAATGTACCGGGATTGACACTGGTAACATTTTATGCGGACTGCGTGCCCCTGTATTTTGTAGATCCTGTGCATCATGCCATAGGTCTGAGTCACTCTGGATGGAGAGGAACGGTTGCCCGCATGGGAAAATGTACTCTTGAAGCGATGAATCGGGAATATGGCACTGAGGCCTCAGATGTATACTGTGCCGTTGGCCCATCCATCTGTCAGGACTGTTATGAAGTCAGTGAAGATGTAGCAGTGCAGTTTGAAGATGCATTTTCCGGACATGTATCAGAAATGTTGATCAATAAAGGAAATGGCAAATATCAGCTGGATTTATGGAAAGCAAATGAAATTGTGCTTTTGGAAGCAGGTGTGAAACCGGAACATCTGACCGTAACGGATGTGTGTACCTGCTGTAATCCGAAATTACTGTTTTCGCATCGTGCGAGTCATGGAAAACGTGGAAATCTTGGGGCGTTTCTAAGATTGGCAGTTTAGAAGAAAAATAATTGATAACAATCATAAATACTGTTTAAAGCAATATGAGTAAAGAAATAGGGGCTATGAATTTGTTATTCGTAACGATTCAATTATAAGATATATTGGGAAAAAGATTTTTACAGGAGAAAGAGGAGAAATGTATTTAAAAGAAAGAATTGCAAATGGGATGGTTTTTTATGAACATGGACATAAGGATCCGGTAGATGTTGAACAGGAGCAGGAATTGGATGCATTGCGCAGACATTGCAAAGAGGTGATGTTCGATTACAATCATACGCGTCCAAGTGATCGTGAAAAACGATTAGAGTTGTTAAAAGGATTGTTAGGAAAGTGTGGAGATAGTGTATTCATTGAAGATGGGGTGCATATGTCTTATGGCTGCCATCTATATCTGGAAGGTTCGTTTTATGCGAACTTCAATTTGAGTGTAGTGGATGATGGAGATATTTTCATTGGTGACAAAACAATGATCGGACCAAATGTAACACTTTGCACCACCGGGCATCCGGCAGATCCGGAGTATCGTTCGATGGGGGCACATTATTCCCTGCCAATCCATATTGGCAGAAATGTCTGGATCGGAAGTAATGCGGTAATACTTCCAGGAGTGACAATTGGAGATAATGCTGTGATCGGCGCAGGCAGCGTGGTGACAAGGGACATTCCGGCAAATGTGATCGCAACAGGAATTCCATGTCGAGTGACCCGGGAAATTGGCGAAAGAGAACGGGAATACTATTTCCGCGAGCTGAAAATGGATTTTCCATACACTTCGGACAAAATTACATCAGATATGTGATGGTTTCGCACTAAGTCTCACGTGCGTTCATGAGCAAGTAGTGAAAACGGATTGCGAATGTCCGCTTTACTTCCATCATGCGATGATGAGTGATAAAAAGAAGATTACGAACAAGGGGATTTTATAGATGGAGATGACAGTAAAGAAAAATTTTTGGAGAAAATTTATAGGAGACAAACGATTTTATCTGATGGTGCTGTCAATTGCAATTCCAATTATGATACAGAATGGTATCACAAACTTTGTAAGTCTGTTGGATAATATTATGATCGGTCGAATAGGTACAGAACCGATGTCTGGAGCTGCAATTGTAAATCAGTTGATTTTTGTATACAACTTATGTATTTTCGGCGGAGTTTCCGGAGCAGGAATTTTTACAGCACAATATTATGGAAAAGGAGATCAGGAAGGCGTTCGCAATACCATGCGCTACAAGATTTGGATGGTAATTATTATAACAGCGGCAACAATCATCCTGCTGTTGGCTAAGGGCGATGTACTGATTCATATGTATCTGAAAGGCGATGGTACTGCAGCGCAGATTGCTGATACCTTGCGTTATGGAAAAGAATATCTGGATATCATTGTGTGGGGATTGCCAGCCTTTATGATGGTGCAGGTTTATGCGAGTACTCTTCGCGAATGTGGCGAGACGATGCTTCCGATGAAAGCAGGGGTTGTGGCAGTACTGGTGAATCTGTTCTTCAATTTTATGTTGATTTATGGAATGTTATTCTTTCCAAAAATGGGGGTAAGAGGTGCGGCACTTGCAACTGTGATTTCACGATATGTTGAGGCATTGATTGTTATTGGATGGACGCACAGGCATCGTGCAAAGCATGTATTTGCCAGTGGATTATATCGTACTATGAGGATTCCCGGAATAATGATCAAACGCATTCTGATCCAGGGAACACCGTTACTTTTGAATGAGACCTTTTGGGCAGCTGGCATGGCAATGCTGACACAGTGCTATTCCGTGCGCGGCTTAAATGTTGTAGCTGGATTGAATATTTCAAATACCGTTAACAATGTATTTAATATTGTATTTATCGCGTTAGGGGATTCTGTTGCAATTGTAGTAGGACAGCTGCTTGGTGCTGGTAAGATGAAAGAAGCGCGAGATACGGATAATAAGATGATTGCATTTTCCGTATTTTGCTGCACGATTGTGGCACTGGCGATGCTTGCACTGGCTCCAGTATTCCCAAATCTGTACAATACTAATGCAGAAGCAAAAGAACTGGCGAAGTATTTTATTATGATCACGGCGGTTTTTATGCCACAGAATGCATTTTTGCATGCTACTTATTTCACATTGAGATCCGGAGGAAGAACAGTTATTACATTTTTGTTTGACAGCGTATTTATCTGGGTAGTGAGTGTATCGTTGGCTTTTGTACTCAGCCGATTTACGGTATTGCCGGTGCTTGGAATATATGCTATTGTGCAGGCAGCAGATTTTATCAAATGTATTATTGGATTCATACTTGTCAAAAAAGGAGTATGGCTGCGCAATATCGTAACATCATAAATTCTTGTTTAGGGTGGTTTGGAACAAGCAGAAACGAACTCCAACAAGAACCTGAAAAATTTTCTGTGACCAC
>CAKREL010000074.1 GCA_934317205.1 uncultured Eubacterium sp. | reverse complement strand
CCAAATTTTTTCATAATAATATCCAAATCCTCTCTGATATCTATATGCGAAAAGATATCGTTCTGATTTATCTTATAAAACCGCTTCCGGTTTGTCCAGAGTTTCCATGTAATATTAATGAAATCGTAACAAATCTGCATAAGGATCAGTGGGAAATGTTTTTCGGTTGAAAAATGTATCTTTTCCAGCAGGATAGAATGTGGTAAGATGATAAGCAGACAAGAGAACAAATGTTTTGCGATAGATAAAGGAAATAGAAAGAGGAAATATATGGCATTTGCGCATTTACACGTCCATACGGAATACAGTCTGTTGGACGGTTCCAACAAGATTACAGAGTATGTCAGCCGGATGAAAGAACTGGGTATGACGGCCGGAGCAATCACGGATCATGGTGTTATGTATGGCGTGATTGATTTTTATCGTGCGGCAAGAAAAGCAGGCATCAATCCAATCCTTGGCTGTGAGGTATATGTAGCGCCGGGATCAAGATTTGACCGGGAGCAGACCAAGGGGGAGGATCGTTATTACCATCTGGTTTTGCTGGCAGAGAATAACACTGGCTATGCGAATCTGATGAAAATTGTATCAAAAGGATTCGTGGATGGTTATTATTATAAGCCCCGTGTGGATATGGAAGTTCTGGAGACTTACCATGAGGGGATCATTGCCCTGTCAGCCTGTCTGGCAGGCGAGGTGCAGCGGTATCTGGCTCGTGGTATGTATGAGGAAGCCAAAGCAACGGCATTAAAATACGAAAGTTGTTTTGGAAAAGGAAATTTTTTCCTTGAGCTGCAGGATCATGGAATCCCGGAGCAGATGCAGGTAAACCAGCAGCTGCTTCGCATGCATCAGGAGCTTGGCATTGATCTGGTGGCTACAAATGATGTGCATTATACCTATGAGAAAGATGCAGAGCCGCATGATATCTTGCTTTGCCTGCAGACGGGGAAAAAACTGAGCGATGAGAACCGTATGCGCTATGAGGGTGGTCAATATTATGTAAAATCTGAGGAAGAGATGCGGGCACTTTTCCCATATGCGCTGGAAGCGGTTGAAAATACACAGAAAATTGCAGACCGCTGTCATGTGGAAATTGAATTTGGTGTGACAAAACTGCCAAAATTTGATGTGCCGGATGGATATACCTCCTGGGAATATCTGAATAAATTATGCTATGAAGGTCTGGATGAACGCTATACCCCGGAGCGGGTACAGGAGTTAAAACCGCGTTTGGAGTATGAGTTATCCGTCATTCAGAAAATGGGGTATGTGGATTACTTCCTGATTGTCTGGGATTTTATTCATTTTGCCAGAGAAAATGACATTATGGTTGGCCCGGGACGAGGCAGTGCAGCTGGAAGTCTGGTTTCTTATACACTTGGTATTACAAAGCTGGATCCAATCCGCTACAGCCTGCTTTTTGAACGGTTTCTGAATCCGGAACGAGTATCCATGCCTGATATTGATGTGGATTTCTGCTATGAGAGACGGCAGGAAGTCATTGATTATGTGGTTCGCAAATATGGCAAGGATCGTGTGGTACAGATTGTAACTTTTGGTACCATGGCAGCAAAAGGTGTCATTCGCGATGTGGGCCGTGTCATGGATCTTCCCTATGCGATGTGTGACAGCATTGCAAAAATGATTCCGAATGAACTCGGGATTACTATAAGCAAAGCTTTGAAAATGAATGCAGAATTGCGGGGATTATATGAATCAGATCCGCAGGTGACAAAATTAATCGACATGTCACTGCGTCTGGAAGGATTGCCCCGGCATACGTCTATGCATGCTGCCGGCGTCGTGATCAGCCAGAAGTCCGTGGATGAGTATGTACCATTATCCAGGGGTTCTGATGGTTCTGTGACTACACAGTTTACAATGACAACGCTGGAAGAACTTGGTTTATTAAAAATGGATTTTCTGGGATTGCGCACGTTGACGGTTATTCAGGATGCAGTAAAAAATGTGGCACGTTCCACCGGCAAAGAGTTGGATATGGATCACATTGATTATAATGATCCGGATGTGCTCAATTCTATTGGAACCGGTCGTACCGAAGGTGTGTTCCAGCTGGAGAGCGCCGGTATGAAGAACTTTATGAAGGAGTTAAAACCCCAGAGCCTGGAGGATATTATTGCGGGAATTTCGCTGTATCGTCCGGGTCCAATGGACTTTATTCCGGCTTATATCCGGGGAAAAAATAACCCGGATTCCATTATGTACGATTGCCCGCAGCTAGAGCCAATTCTTGCACCGACCTATGGCTGTATTGTTTACCAGGAGCAGGTTATGCAGATCGTACGTGACCTGGCTGGCTATACGCTCGGACGAAGCGATCTGGTGCGTCGTGCCATGTCCAAGAAAAAAGCGGATGTTATGGCAAAGGAGCGGCAGAATTTCGTATATGGAAATGAAGAAGAGGGAGTTCCGGGCTGTGTGGCCAACGGTATTTCTGAGGCGATAGCGAACAAGATTTATGATGAAATGACAGATTTCGCGAAATATGCCTTTAATAAATCACACGCGGCAGCATATGCGGTTGTTTCTTATCAAACGGCTTATCTGAAATATTATTATCCGGTAGAATTTATGGCTGCGTTGATGACATCTGTGATAGATAACTCTACAAAAGTGGCGGAATACATTCAGGTATGCCGTCAGATGGGGATTGCGGTATTGCCACCGAATGTGAATGACGGATATGCAGGCTTTTCTGTATCCGGCCAGGATATCCGTTATGGATTGTCTGCCATCAAGAGCATCGGACGGCCGGTGATTGATGCGTTGGTTCAGGAACGGGAGGAAAATGGCAGATTTGAATCGCTGAAGGATTTCATTGAGCGTATGACCGGCAAGGAGATGAACCGTCGGGCGGTGGAAAACTTTATCAAAGGCGGCGCCTTTGACGGACTTGGTGGTACGCGAAAGCAGTTTATGCAGGTGTATGGACAGTTGATGGATCAGATTGCAAATGACCGCAAGACAACCATGGCAGGACAGATTTCCCTGTTTGATATGGTCGCACCGGAGGAGAAGAAGCAGTTTGAAATACGATTGCCAAATTGTGGAGAGTTTACCAAAGAAGAATTGCTTGCTATGGAAAAGGAAGTGCTCGGTATCTATGTCAGCGGGCATCCTCTTCAGGAATATGAAGCAAAATGGCGGAAAAACATTACAAAGACGACCGGCGATTTCGTATTGGATGAAGAAACAGGTCTTGCCTGCGGGGTAAATGACGGAGAAAAAGTCATGATTGGCGGTATTATCACAGCTAAAACAGTGAAATATACAAAAAATAATAAGGCAATGGCTTTTCTGACAGTAGAGGATCTGTATGGCAGTATTGAAGTCATTGTGTTTCCAAAAGATTATGAGCGCTATCATCTGTTGATGCAGGAAGAGCAGAAGGTCTTTATCCGTGGTCGTGTGTCTGCAGAGGAAGAGAAAAATGGAAAGCTGATCTCTGAAAAAATATATTCTTTTGAGGATGCCAGACGGGAACTTTGGATTCAGTTTGAGGACAAAGATGTTTTTGAAAGCATGGAAAATGAAATCATGGAATTGTTGTCTGGGTCAGATGGAAAGGATTTTGTTGTTATTTACCTGGCAAAAGAACGAGCAATGAAAAGACTTGGTACAAATATGACTGTTTTTGCCAATAATGAGCTTGTAAATGAGCTAAATGAAAAAGTTGGTGAAAAAAATGTCAAAGTTTTGGAAAAGTCCATTGAAAAAATGTGAAAAAAAGTTTAGAATAGTAACAACATGAGGAAAATGAAAATGATACAGATTTAGGAGGTTTTGTCATGGCTAAGGAAATACAGACAATTGGTGTATTAACAAGCGGTGGTGATGCACCGGGTATGAATGCAGCTATCCGTGCGGTAGTGCGTCAGGCAATCTCAAAGGGAAAAAAAGTAAAGGGTATTAGAAGAGGTTACACAGGATTAATCGCTGAGGATATCGTGGATATGGAAGCAAAAGATGTGTCCGATATCATCCAGCGAGGTGGTACAATACTTCAGACAGCAAGATGTCCGGAGTTCCGTACCGAAGAAGGACAGAAACTTGGTGCAGAGATGTGCAGAAAGCATGGAATTGAAGGAATCATCGTAATCGGTGGTGACGGATCCTTCCGTGGTGCACAGAAACTGGCTGCACAGGGAATTAATACAATCGGTATCCCAGGAACCATTGACCTTGATATTTCCTGTACGGATTATACGATTGGTTTTGATACAGCCGTCAATACAGCAATGGAAGCCATTGACAAGATCCGTGATACAGCATCTTCCCATGAGCGCTGCAGTATCATTGAGGTAATGGGACGTGATGCAGGATATATCGCACTGTGGTGTGGTTTGGCAAACGGTGCTGAGCAGGTACTCATTCCGGAGAAATATGATTTTGATGAGCAGAAGATCGTCAATAACATCATTGCAAACCGTAAACGTGGAAAGAGACATTATATTATCATTAATGCAGAAGGAATCGGACATTCAACCTCTTTAGCAAGACGTATTGAGGCTGCGACAGGAATGGAGACCAGAGCAACGATCCTTGGTCACATGCAGCGTGGCGGAAGCCCGACATGTAAAGACCGTGTATATGCTTCTACCATGGGAGCTTATGCCGTGGATCTTCTTTGTGAAGGAAAGAGCAACCGTGTTGTTGCTTACAAAGATGGTAAGTTTGTAGACTTTGATGTGGATGAGGCGCTGGCTATGGAGAAGCATATTTCCGATTACCAGTTTAATGTAGGAAAGAACCTTTCTATCTAAATGAAGTTCACTCGTCACATATATTTATCACATATATTCAGATAATGATCATGCCGGCATGAGGGATTAGCTGAATATAGTGAACTGTAGAAAAAATGAGAAAAAAGCAGTTTGCATCAGTATGATGTAAATTGCTTTTTTTGCGCACAGCAAGTATAATGGAAAGAGCGTAGAAAAATGGGAATATCAAAAAGAGGTAGACAGATGTAAAATGTCCCATTTTTGTATAAAATTATCTTAGAAGGAAAAATAAATGATAACAAGTACATCAAATGCACAGGTGAAAGCTTTAAGTAAACTAATAAAAAATGCCCGGGCACGGCGACAGCAGCAGCTGTATGTAGTGGAGGGAATCCGAATGTTTCGAGAGACACCAAAGGAGCGGATCGCGAAAGTTTATATATCAGAATCTTTTGCAAATGATCCTGCACATGACGGTCTTTTTGAAGGAACGGATTGGGAGATGCTGTCTGATTCTGTATTTGCGGCAGTATCTGATACTAAGACACCGCAAGGTGTTCTTTGTCTCGTGAAAATGAAGGAAAATCGTCTGGAAGATTTACTGAGAAAAAAAGACGGTATCTGGCTGATATTAGAAAATGTGCAGGATCCCGGAAATCTTGGAACAATGTTTCGAACCGGAGAAGGTGCCGGAATTTCCGGTGTGATCATGGACAAGTGTACGGTAGATATCTATAATCCAAAGACAATCCGTTCTACTATGGGAAGTATTTTTCGCATACCGTTTTATATTACAGAAAATCTGCATGAGACAATCAGACAATTGCAGGAGATGAGTGTACATGTCTATGCGGCACATCTGGAGGGAAGTGTCTGCTACGATGAGCCGGATTATACGAAGGGAACGGCTTTTTTGATTGGAAACGAAGGAAATGGTCTGACAGAGGAGACCACAAAACTGGCAGACTCCTATATCAGAATCCCAATGGGGGGACAGTTAGAATCCCTGAATGCGGCAATGGCTGCAGGAATTTTGATGTATGAAGCCAACAGGCAGAGAAGAGGTTAAGCATGTTTCGTTTATGGGCAAAAGAATTTAAAAACAACCGTATGCTGCGCGATACGACAATCTGTGATGATAGCAGTGAAACCCGCACACACAAGGTATTTCAGGCATTAGAAGAAGTATGCTATGAGTTTGATCTGGGAAAACCGATCTGGCTGGAGAAAAATATTGAGGAATTTAAGCGTCATGCAAAGGCACGTTTTTATCAGGACAGTTTTATAGAACAGATTGAGTTTGATTTTCTGGAAATCCAGGTAATCGAGGAGGATTAGGATGACGGATGGAGCAACACGCAGAAAAGAACTGATGAAAATCTTAAAACAGGAAAGCCGTCCGTTATCTGGAGCGGAACTTGCCAGACAGTTTGGTGTGAGCCGTCAGGTGATCGTGCAGGACATCGCACTGCTGCGGGCTACCAATCGGAATATTTTGAGTACAAACAAAGGTTATGTGCTGTTTGACCCGGGGCATGGACAGAAATTGTGTCACAGATCATTTGCGGTGCACCATACAGATGAACAGATCAGAGATGAACTTTATGTGATCGTAGACCATGGCGGCCATGTCTGCGATGTAGTAGTGGAGCACGATATATATGGTCAGCTGAGTGCAGATCTGATTCTGAAAAATCGCAGAGATGTGGATGAATTTATCCGGAAAATGGGAGAGACTTTAGATCAGCCATTGAAAATACTGACAGGTGACAGCCATTTTCACACCGTAGAGGCAGAATCGGAAGACATTTTGGATGAGATAGAAGCACAACTGCACAAAAAAGGCTTCCTGAGAGAATGATCAACAATCCTTAAAAATGTATAAAGAAGTGCATAATGTGACAAAAAATATACAATTATATGATATAATGAGCGCAAGTGAGCCAACATGTTTGCATGATTGGCGAAAAGTGGTTCAGGAGGTTTTTGGTTACATATGGCAGAAGAGTCAGAAAGAGTGGAAAACGTCTATGACTGGCAAAGTCTGATGTTTTTATATAATGCAGCGATCAAGGAAGTTCGGACAAAACTGGATATTATGAATGACGAATTTCAGTTTATTCACCAGTATAACCCAATTGAATATATCAAATCGAGGATTAAAACGCCGAACAGCATCGCAAAGAAATTAAGTCGTCATGGGCTGGAAAATACCATGGAAAACATGGTGGAACATATAAATGATATCGCAGGGGTGCGGATCGTATGCTCTTTTACGTCTGATATTTACCGCCTTGCAGATATGATCGGAAAGCAGAGAGAATTTACAATCCTTTATATCAAGGACTACATGAAGCATCCGAAAGAGAGCGGTTACCGTAGTTATCATATGTTGATCACAGTACCGATCCAGACAACGAACGGTATCAAAAATACAAAAGTAGAGATTCAGATCAGAACCATTGCTATGGATTTCTGGGCAAGTCTTGAGCACAAGATTTACTATAAATTTGAAGGAAATGCGCCGCAGTATATCAGCCAGGAGCTGAGAGAGTGTGCTGCGATCACATCTCAACTGGATGCAAAAATGCTTTCTCTGAACGAGGCGATCATTGCTGAAAAGGAACGTCAGCAGAGAGAAGAAGAACAAAATTAGTAATGTATATACAGGAGGAAAACAATGAGTTCAATCAAAGATATCAACCTTGCTCCATCCGGAGCGCATAAAATAGACTGGGTACGCAAAAACTGCCCGTTACTTCGCAGTCTTGAAGATGATTTTTCCAAAGAAAAACCGTTTGAAGGTATCCGTATCGCTCTTTCCATTCATCTGGAAGCAAAAACAGCATACCTTTGTAAGGTGCTGGCAGCCGGTGGTGCAGAAATGTTTATCACTGGAAGTAACCCGCTTTCCACGCAGGATGACGTGGCAGCAGCACTGGTGGCTGATGGATTAAATGTATTTGCATGGTACAACTGCACACCGGAAGAATATGATCAGCATATCACAAGTGTTTTGGAGAATAACTGTAATATTATCATCGATGACGGTGGTGATCTGGTTCATATGCTTCATACAAAAATGCAGGATAAACTACAGTATGTCATCGGTGGATGTGAAGAAACTACAACCGGTATCATCCGTCTGATCGCCATGGCAAAAAATAACGAACTGAAATTCCCAATGGTTCTTGTAAATAATGCAGATTGTAAGCATCTGTTTGACAACCGCTACGGAACCGGTCAGTCTGTATTTGACGGCATTAACCGTACTACAAATCTGATCGTAGCAGGAAAATACGTGGTTGTTGCAGGTTACGGCTGGTGTGGAAAAGGCGTGGCTATGCGGGCAAAAGGCCTTGGAGCGAAAGTTATTGTTACAGAGGTGGATCCAATCAAAGCTATTGAGGCTGTTATGGATGGATTTGACGTAATGCCGATGAATGAAGCCGCTAAGATTGGTGATTTCTTTATCACAGTAACCGGATGCGCCGGTGTTATCCGTGAACAGGATTTCAAAGTAATGAAAAACGGTGCTATTCTCTGCAATGCTGGTCATTTTGATGTGGAGATCGATATGAAACGCCTGCGTGAGATCGCACTGGATACTATTGATCAGCGTAAAAATATCGTTGGATATCAGATTACAGAAGATAAATGGATCTATGTGTTGGCGGAAGGTCGTCTGGTGAATCTGGCTGCAGGTGATGGACATCCGGCTGAGATCATGGATATGAGTTTTGCTATTCAGGCACTGAGTGCAAAATATCTTGTAGAAAATGCAAAAAATCTGACAGAAAAACTGATCAATGTTCCGCGTAACGTTGATCTGGAAGTGGCAAATAGAAAACTTCGGTTTCTTGGAAAAACGATTGATACATTGACTCCGGAGCAGGAGAAATATCTGAATTCTTCCAATATTGATCTATAAAGCGTGCCTGATTTAGTAAAGGTCTGTCACATGTCTGAAAACATGTGGCAGACCTTTTTGTGGGAGGGTGAAAGGGATAATTTTCTTGCAGTGAACTCTTATTCATGGCATACTATAAAGAAGTGAACATCTGTCAGTTGAGGGTCCAAATCGAATATATATGAGTTTTGGAGCACGATTCTGAGAAGATATGGAGGAATGAGCATAAATATGAAGAAAAGAATAATGGTGTTTTTTTTGGCAGGACTGCTCGGCATGTCCTTGTTACTGGGTGGATGTACGAGCAAGGCAGAGAAAAAAGCGCAGGAATACAAAGAACTCGGCATCAAGCAGATGCAGGAGGAAAAATATAAGGATGCAGTCGGAAGTTTTCAGAAAGCACTGGATCAGTCGCTGGGAAGAATCCGTGCAGAAGAACTTGATGTCTGCTATTATAAAGCATTGGCACAGTACAAATCCGGTGATACAAAGGCAGCTCTTGAGACGTATGACAATCTGATCGATTATGATGGTAAGAATTGGGAAGTATACTATCTCAGAGGATGTGTGCTGCTGGCAGACGGACAAAATGAGGCAGCGTTAAAGGATTATGCACAGGCAGTGTCACTGAATGATTCTGAGGCAGAATTATATGCTCATATCAGTGAAAATCTGCAGAATGCAGGCGAGAAAGAGCAGGCACAGAGTTACTTGAAAAAGGGATTACAGATAAAACCTTCTTCCGCAGCAGATTATGAGGGGATCGGTGATCTCTATGCATTGATGGATGATACTGAAAAGGCAGCAAATATGTATCAGCAGGCAGCAGAAAAAGGGGCAGACAGCGCATATCTGAGCCTTGGAAAAATGTATGCGACTAATGACCAGATGGATGAGGCAAAAGCAGCATTTCAGAAATACATGGATAAGCATCCGAAAGATGCTGATGCATTAAAACAGCTTGGTGAGATTGCAGCAGAGTCCGGAGATTATGCCGATGCAGTCACTTATTACAGTGCTGCCATTGAAAATGCTTCAGATGCACAGAAAAAAGGAATGCAAAAAGAACTGGTTGCTATGTATGAACAGAGCGGAGATTTTGCGTCTGCACTGGAGATCGCCAAGGATTATGTGGCAGAGTATCCTGATGATGCAGATATGCAAAAGGAGTATGAATTTTTGCAGACTCGTGTGTATACAGGCGGGGATATAATCGAAGGAAATATAGATGATACAACAACGGAAGGAAACGAGCAGTAAGTGGGAACAGTATATGAAAATGAACAGCCGGTAGAACGGGTCATCCTGGTTGGCATCAGTGAGCGGGACAGCGATGATACAGAAGCTTCCCTTGCGGAACTTGCGGAACTTGCAGCTACAGCAGGAGCGGAAGTGGTAGGCACTGTAATCCAGAAACTGGAGCATATGCATCCGGGGACTTATGTTGGAACCGGAAAATTAGAAGAAATCCGTGACATGATCTGGGAAAAAGAAGCGACAGGTATTATCTGTGATGATGAGCTTTCTCCAATCCAGATGAAAAATATGGAGCAGGTGCTTGACAGCAAAGTCATGGATCGTACGTTGCTGATCCTGGATATTTTTGCGGCAAGGGCAAGAACAAGCGAAGGAAAGATCCAGGTAGAACTGGCACAGTTAAAATACCGTGCAAGCCGTCTGGCCGGTTTTGGACGATCTATGTCTCGTCTGGGTGGTGGAATCGGAACGAGAGGACCGGGTGAGAAAAAACTGGAGATTGACCGGCGTCTCATCGGACATAGAACGGCACAGTTAAATCGTGAATTAAAAGAAGTAGTGCGACACCGTGAACTGACACGGACTCAGCGTATGAAAAGCCATACAAAAGTTGCAGCTATTGTCGGATATACCAATGCAGGAAAATCAACGTTATTAAATACGCTGACCAATGCAGGTGTACTGGAGGAGGATCAGCTTTTTGCGACACTGGATCCAACTACCCGTATGCTGGAATTATCCAATCATCAGAATCTGATGCTGACAGATACCGTTGGATTTATTCGTAAGCTGCCGCATCATCTGGTAGATGCATTCAAGAGTACACTGGAAGAAGCAAAATATGCAGATTTTATTGTACATGTAGTGGATGCGTCTAATCCGCAGTGGGATGCGCAGATGCATGTGGTTTATATGACGCTGCAGGATCTTGGAGTGACAGATAAAAAGATTCTCACTGTATTTAATAAATGTGACCGACTTGCAGGAGATGAAATCCTGCAGGATTTCCGTGCAGACAAAACACTTCGGATTTCAGCAAAAACCGGAATGGGACTTGATATGTTGAAAGAAGTCTTTGAGGATATGCTCAGGGAAGATAAAGTGCTGCTAAAGCACACTTTTCCATATGAGAAAGCCGGAGAAATCCAGAAAATACGCAAATACGGTGAACTATTGAAAGAAGAGTACAGGGCGGATGGTATTTATGTGGAAGCATATGTACCGCCGGAACTATAACAATGTATTGCAGCAAAGTATTCTAAATGATAAAATAAAATTAGCAATTTATAGAATGAAACGTAAGAAAGGAAGGCTGTCAGGATGATACTTTTGATAAAAAACGGAACCGTGATC
>CAKREL010000073.1 GCA_934317205.1 uncultured Eubacterium sp. | reverse complement strand
TACGACATATTTTCAGAATGAACCATTGGAATATGATACGGCAATTCGAGTGATAGAGACAGTGATTGATTCTGGAGTGTTCTAACTGGAAGAAGTATATATACAATCTGAAATCTATCGTTGACAAAAGCCAGACGAAGCTCCAGCAAAAATCACATCAAAGGTCCGAAAAAGCGGACAGGTGAGGATGATGAAAATTTTGCACAGGCATTTGAAAAAATGGTACGGATGGCACAGAAAGAAGAAGGATAGATGAAAAATTTCCAATTATGTGAGTGGCGAAACATTATGGATTGATTTATCCAACGAATAATAAAAATGAAATAAAATAAGGGCAGACAAAACGGTACGTTCCAGGCGAGGAATGTACCGTTTTGTTTATCAATGATAAGCAGAAGACAGAGAGGAACAAGATTCTGTATAGAAAAATCTGATTATTATGGCATATTTATCGAGTTGTAATTTATGAAACATTATGAAACATCGTCATTGTTTTGCGGAAAGAACAGCATTGCAGAAGCAGTAAAAATTCCATTTTCGTATTCAAATAAAATAGTTCCGTTATATTTTTCTACTGCCTGAGTGACATTATGCAGTCCCCATCCGTGAAAAGATGATTTGCGTGTTTTGCATGGAAGTCCATCATCTGTAAATTTAATTTCTTTGGATGGATTGGAGATTTCGATCAACACAAATTTCTTGATGCTCTGGATACGGATTTTTAATGGAAAAGCCTGTTCTGGGAGTTTACCGGTGGCTTCAATGGCGTTATCCAGTAAGTTTGCCAGTATCGTACAAAGGTCGGCGGCTTCGATTCCTGTTTTATCCGGAAAATCGGTTTGAATCTCATAGTGGATGTTTCGATTTTCCATGAGCTGTATTTTATTGTTTAATACGGCATCTACTACATCATCGCCGGTCCAGTGGGTTTTCTTTAAAATCTGGACGGGTTTCTGAATCGCGGCGATATACGTTTTCGCTTCCGGTATATTTCCATCGTCCAGCAAATGATCCAGAGCAATCAGGTGGTTGTTCAGATCATGATATAATCTTGCATTCTGGCTGTATACTTCGTTTAGGTTCTGATATTTTTCTTCCAGAAGATGTTTACTCAACGCTTCCTTTTCCAGTAAATGTTGTCTGTTTCGCAGGTCAATTTCAAAGAGAAGAACGGTAAACAGCAGCAGTAAAAAGGCGATGAGGATCACCCAGAACTTTGGAGCCTCAAAATAGTTGCTGAATGTTTTACGCATCAGGTAGATCATAACAAAACATCCAACAACAGTAGCGATAAGCAGTTTCCAGACTTTCTTTTTTCCATCACTCATGCGACGGATGATTGCAGCTGTAATCAGGACAAGTGCAAGTTCACATCCTTTTGTAATCAGAGAAAACGCAATCGTTGTCCGGTCAGGATAGGAATGAAGAACTGAAAGGAATCTTGCTCCGTGACGTGAAAAGTTCAACATCATTGTGATATAAAAAAGTTCAATACATCCCGCCATCAGCACATAAAAGGCGGATAGAAAAATTAAAACAAAAAACTTCTTGCGAACTAAAATGCATCCGCCGATAAAAAGAATCAGGATATACAGCAAAACGGAAAGCATCGTATAGAGCAGATAGTCATTGATCTGTATATAAAATGGTGCCGCAATGCAGGAAATAATGACCGCATATCGGTATTTGAACGTAGGATAAACCGCATGCAGCAATATAAAAAATATAAACACTTTCAGTATGGCAAAGCCATAATCGGATATCATGAAGAATGTTGTCATAAAGAATTCCTCCATAATTTTTGCAGCAGTAATTTGAGTTCCTTGATACGTGCAAGACTGGCAGGAAGAAATTCACCGTTATCCAATTCAATCGCCGTGTCCTGAATGGAGACGATATGGATCAGATTTACGATGATGCCTCTGTCAGCAAAAACAAAATCAGAACTGTTCAGTCCTTCCATCACCGGATTTAAACTTTTGCGTTCTTTTACTTCGCTCTGGTTTGTTAAATGAAAAACACTGTTTTTTCCTTCGCGGGATATGTACAAGATGTCTTTGAGTAATAATTTTCGATACATGCGTGTATTGGAGAGCAGATAATACTGGTCTGCCTGCATATGAAGAATCCGAAAGGCATCTTTGATGGCTGTCGGCAGCTTTTCCGGGATCATTTCTTTGTCAATGTAGCGGAACGCGGACAGTTCAAAGGCATCCAGTGCGTATTTTGTGTAAGCAGTAATGAAGATGATCAGTGCACCGGGCAGATGCGTCCGGATCGTTGCGGCTAATTCCATACCGTTTATATGCGGCATTTCAATGTCTGTCAAAATCAGGTCAAAAAAGTGACCTTCTTTGATGTCATAACTCAGGTTTTCACTCCTGCTGTACAATGTGATATCTGCAACTTCCTGATTGGATTGTAATATAGTAGTTACTGCCTGATTCAGATGCTGCAATGTTACTTCTGAATCGTCGCAGATTGCGATTTGAATCAATGATAAAACCTCCCAAAACTAAAAATTAATTAAATAAAGAATAACAGAAAAAGAGTTTAATGGCAAACATGGCTTTAGACATTGATTGATTTGTAATCATTATAGCAATAAGTATCAACCTGTGTTGGTTTTGGCCATGAATCAACTGTTTTTGTCCGTAAATTATGACACAAGAATGTTACAGAGATTTTGGGTGTATGTAAAAATGTTAATTGATGGACAGATTTTGTGAATTGGTGGACAAAATCACACAAAGATATAAGTATGTGGCATAATGTGAATAGAAGAGAGGTCTGGTGGGATATAAGGAAATTTAAGGATATTTTGCTAAAAGGTTGTGGAAAGAGAGGACAATATGTGTATGAAAGGAAAATTATATAGAGGAATTGTAGTTGCATTATTCATCGGATTGAGTACAGGATTATTCGGCTGTGGCAAAGAAGTAGCAAGTACCGTTCCATTAGATCAAGGAGACCATATTATGTATGGACATTATCAGGGTGAAGATATTGAGTGGCGGGTTTTAGATAAAAAAGGAGACGAAGTACTGTTGCTCAGCGAGTATGGATTAGATGCACAATCTTTTGATACGGGTGATGAAAGTCGTGTCCTTTGGAAAGATTCGACAATAAGAAAATGGCTGAATGATGATTTTTATAATAGTGCATTTTCAGTGGATGAAAAAAAGAACATTATATTATCTTCTTCAGAAGGTTTTGATGAAAATAATGAATCAATATATGTGAGAAGTGAAAAACCTTATTGGCATTTAGAACGAGAGACCGAAGACAAAATTTTCTTATTAAGTTATACAGAAATGTGTGAATATATAGTAAATGCTCTTGGTGTAGAAAATTATGATTCACAGCGTGCGTATGATGAATTGTTGTGTTATCCAACGGAATATACAACAAAGAATCTGAAACAAGTATTAAAAACAGATACCTGTGGCTGGTGGTTATGTAATCCTCAATATGACACAGGAGATGGATACTCAACAAAAGTCGAAATGATTACTGCTTATGGACAGTATGACGTAGAACCTAAGGATAGCAAAAGTTATGCAGTTCGTCCGGCGATGTGGGTGACCTGGCAGAGTGATATGCAGCCTGTTGAGGAATAATAAGTGAGAAGCAAAATTTAGTTTTGATGATATATGTGATGTGGGATGAAGTATTTTCACTGGGTGAAGCGATATTAACTGTTTTTTTACATAGAAGCATCTCATCTTGAGATGTAGTGGAAATGGGGGCGGATTACATGAAAAAGATATGGGGATTGATCGGGATACTTGGAATGACATTTTTTATGCTGGCAGGATGTGGTCAGGATAAAAATCCGGCAAAGGATGCGTCATTAAGTGCAGAAGATGAAACTCCGGTTGAAAATGGTGTTGGAGTGGCTTCGGTTATCAGCATTGAAGATGCTTATTACTATAACGATTTGCTGACAACAGAGGCAGGAGTAGTCTATGCACTGACGGATGGAACTTCTGAAGATGGAACAGATCCGGTATTGGTATGGAGAAGCACCGATCAGGGAGAAAACTGGGAGGAAGTAATAAAACTTCCGGATACGATATCTGCGGAGAGTTATATTTCGACAGGTGCGCTGCGGGTGGAAAAAGACGATCTGAGTGCGTTTGTTGTCGTATCAGATCCGGAGGATGGCACATCAGATTCCGGTGGAAGCCGGCTGCTCCGGATTACAGAGAAAGGCAGTGAAGAACTGAATGCCGGAGAGGTATTTGAAAAACTGGGCGGAAGTGTATGGAAGATTACTGTAGTTAATGACCATGTGCTGTCAATTGCGGGAATAGACAAGTGCGTTCTATATGATATTACACAGCAGAAAGAATTAAAAAGCCTGTCTTATGATTATGGCAGAGCTGGTTTCCTGTCAATGAAAGATTGGTTTATCGTGTATTGCGACGAGATTAAATATTGCCTGAATGCGGAGACGCTTGAGGAGCAGGAGCCAGAGGATGGTCTGGAACAATTTGTGGAAGATATGTGGGAAGCAAATGACCGGGACGTATTTGCACCGATGAAAGCATGGAATGATACAGTGGTATGTGTTACCACAAAAGCCATTTATGAATACAGAGACGGAAGGACGGTAAATGCGTTGTCAGTTCCGGATACCGTTCATGGTGGAACCAGTTTTAACGGTATGCTTCCAATCTGTAAGGGGAGTCAGAATACTTATTATCTGAGTGCGCTTTCAGCAGGAGAGACAACCCTGTGGCGGATGGAACCGGATCCGGAAAAAGAGACAGCAGCTTTTACGATTTACAGTCTTACCAGATGCGGTAGCATCTGCGACAAACAGAATCAACCTGTATCTTGGTGAATAAAAAAGAAAGGTGCGTGTGAGTTGTGGAAAAGAGGATGAAACACAGAAATAAGAAATTCCCCAAAAGCAACTTCTCACGCGCCTATTTATTTTTTTTGCCGAGTCTGATCGGTGTGCTGGTGCTGTTTGTGATTCCATATCTGGATGTGATCCGAAGGTCTTTTCTGGATGGCACTGGGCAGAGATTTGTGGGGGTGGAAAATTATCAGGTACTTGGGATGCTGACCAGGGAAATACAGGGAGCAGTGTTTTCTGCAAAAGATCTGCATGCAACCAGACTGGATCACATGACGATAGAAACCTCAGAAGACAGTACACTGTCGATGTTGGAGCAGGCGGTGGAATGGAAGATTGGATTTGCAGGAACAGCATTTGATTACCGATTTATTAACAGTGTGGTAGGTTTACTGAGTATTGGTTTGTGCATTTTATTATGGCTGTGGCTGCTTCGGCTGATGTTTCGTGAGTGGAAAAATTATCGGAAGCAGTACGCGGCACAGGAAGAATATTATAAAGGCGGATATCGGATTGAACCTGATTATGTGAAGGGAACGGCAGTCAGAATTTGCTTTATTGCAGGTGTGGCCCTTTTGATGGTGATATTTTTGCGGTTTCATGCAAAGATACCGGAAGATATGATACCGACAAAGTGGTCTGATTTTGCATTCTGGAGCCGATGGGGTACTGACAAGGCAGAGCGGATGGCTGATTGGGTGCGGTGTGAGAAATATGCTCCGGAACGGGAATATTTGGGGAAATCAGTGAGAGCCGTTGGCTGCTTTGTTATTTCTTATTTATGTTATTTGCTGATTCGGATATTGAAGTTTGGAAGGGAGCGAAAATATAATGATCAGCATGAAGATTAAATAAGTAGAATATAAGGGGATAGTCAGCATAAATTATTAAAACTGTTATTTCAGAAAACAAAGAGGCTCATTTTAGTGAACCTCTTTGTTTTTCTTCTCAAAATAGAACTATATGTCATTTGTAGTTATAATATATAAAATTTAATTGTATTAATTAGTACAATGATCCTGTGGAGCTACAAGATAATGTTGCAGATAATGTTTTTCTCTGAACTTCATGTCCTCTTAAATATTGGATAGCTGTGGCAGTAGCTTTTGCGGTATTTCCACTTTTGGAAGAAGATTTACTGCTTATTGCCCAGTCTGCTGTATTAGATTTGGCAGTACCAGATGAAGCTGTGCAAGTTGAAGATCCGTTCCCATAGGAAAAAGTGCCGATTACTGTTACAGACCATTGTTCAATATTATCGGATGAGTAATAGATCTTTGATCTGGTTCCTTTTTTCGTCGAAGAATATAAACTGATAAATGACGACTTATCAATAGTCAGGGTTTCTACGGTGTAGCTTCCATCATCATAATATTGTATATGTTGCATTGAATTTTGGGCAAATGCTGGTATACATGTAGCAACTATTAATAAGCATGTAGTAAGAATACAAAGAAATTGTTTCATATTTTTTTTCATAAGTAATATCCCCCATTCTTGAAGTGATTAAGGTATTTCCACAGGAGTTGTATCAATGGTGTAACCATCAATAGACTTTTCTGCACGTTCATACAATGTGTGAAATGAATATAATTCTATTGAAGCAACAACTACAGTAATGAGAAGAATGGTAATAACTATATTACGGATGATGGAAGAAATATGTAATTTTTGAATCACATACTCTGTATCGGCATTTTCAAAATATTCTATAAGGAGATCCGTTGGTGTACCTATTCGGTTACATAGCTCGTTATAGGTGATATCTGGTTGCTCGCTACAAATGCCTTCCAAATTCACAAATATATTATTTAAAAATTGTTTCTCGTATTTTCCTTTGACGGGAATCAATGTTTTCAGTTTTTTATAATAAGCAGAGCAACCTTTTGTTAGTGTATTACATTTCATGATGTTGTATCCTCCGATTGTAAACTTTCAAAATCAAAATTTAAAATGGATTGAATACTTTGCGTAGTTTTTAAGTATTCCTGAGTTAATTCTTCCAGTCGGTTCTGACCAGATGGTTCAATGTGATAATAGACACGAGTCATTCGTTTCCCGACTTGTTTTTTGTAATCAACAATATAGCCATTATCGATCATTTTATATAATACTGGGTACATGGAACCTTCTGGAAAAGACAGGTATTCATTAGTGATATTACGTATAATCTGTCCAAGCTCATATCCGTAACAGTCCCCTTTTTTACTTAGTATGTGAAGAACTAACAGTTCACAGGAACCTTTTTTGAATGTGTTCCTTGATTTCATGCGCAATATATCCTTTCATTTTTTATAAATATATAATATCTAAAACATAAGATAAAATCAATACCTATATAAACTAAATAATTGTTGACACATATAGCAATAAATGATATTATTAATCCATCAAATAAAGGAGGAGGGGAGTCCAATGGTGACTGAAGAAGAGGTGACAGGAAAAACATAATATTTGAACAAATGGGAGGAATTTACAATGAGATTTAAAAAATTGAAGATGGGTTTAGCATCAGGAATGATGGCAGTTATGGTGTTAGCTTCAGCTGGTTCAGCGTTTGCTTCTGATTCGAAAAGCTATGAGGTAAATTATCAGAAAGGTGCTCCAACTACAGTAGCAAATCCGTCCTGTACAAGGACAATTGCAAATTTACGACATGGATTTTCTGCTACATCCCCGACTTTTAATGGATCTGGAGATAGAAAGGTTGTAATAACAGAGTCAGGTGTGACAAGAGCGACCATTAATGTTAGTCATAGAACGCCATCGTGGAGTACAAATTGCACTTCGGCTTATTGTACTTTGAAAATTACGGCATATGGAAGTGCATCCTGTGTAGCAAAAGGAACTGTTACTGCTAATTAAGTAAAATGGCATACTTTTGTATGCCATTTTTAAAAATATAGGAAATAGAAAAATGAAAGAAATTAGAAAAAAAGCTAGTTGTTTATTTCTATACATGATATTGATTATTTCATTAACAGCATGTAAAAAAACAGAGAGTGTCGTCAAGTCAGAAAGTGTTGATATAACCAATTTCTCTTTGGAATCATATAAAAATCAAATAGTAGATGAACGAAAAGCATTAAATGGATATAGAAGCGAGTCAGTGGAGGATGAATTTGAAAAAGTCGAAAATACAAATTTAGATTTCTCAGAATGCAAGTTTTCAGAATTCCCTGACATAACAGATGTCAGTGTCTTCTCAAATTCATATCGTGGTATGACTGAGCAGGAGGCATTGAATTTAATTAAAACTTGGTTAAAAAGTATTGGAAAATCTGATTTAGAAAATTTAGATCAACAGATTTTTGTTGTGAGTGAAAGTTATGAACCTGATGATACAAAAGAATATCCATATTGTTACCATACCATTTCAGAACAAACACCTAATTTTTCAGCGGGAGATGCCATTTTTTTTGATACAGTTGATTGTTCTATTACTGTAGATAGTAATGGAATACAATCTGTAAGTGATGGAAAGATAGCAAGATATTTAAATCGAGAATATGCATATGCTGATATTAATCACGAAAATTACGATGTGGAGGAATCTGGAACTCTGGATGAGATTGGATATAAAGAATATTCGTTAATTGGTGGTAAGTTATCTGTTGCAGATGGAGCAGATTTAGCAACAAAATATTTTTCCCAAGAATCTTTGTTTCCTAGTCAGGATGGAATGAAAATGGAAGTAGCTGAAGTACGAGTGATCCGTTTGAATGATGTTTTTGGATATGATTATTTAATGAGAAGAGTTTATAATGAAGTGCCATTTGCATACTGGGATACTGGATATTTTTTGGTAGATCAGGGATACATGCCCAAAGGAGACATTATTCATGCATTTGTAGTCGATGATACGGGGGTATCAGCCTTTTGGGTAGGTACAAGTCCATGTGCTATGTTGACGCCATTATATACAGATGATAAAATTATTAGCTTTGATAGTGCAGTGAAGATTTTGGACGAAAAACTGGCAAAACAGTTATCTATAAAAATAGATACGGTAGATTTTGTATATATGCCATTTTCATTTTCAGAAAGCGAAAAATTAACAGATATAGTTTCATTCCCATGTTGGGAATTTAAAGGAATTAATACGCGAAAGAATGAAAAAATCTGTATTTATGTGGATGCATTAACAGGAGATGTACGTTATTATACTATGCAAAATGATGAATAATCATGAACTGTTGAGGATGTTATAATGTTTCATGAAATAAAGTTAGAATTCAAAAAAAATATTTATGTCCCATATATATTTATAGAAATAATTGGAATCATTATTTTATGCTTGTCCGCAACGGGTAAAACAGATATGAACGGAAAACAAATATCAATCTTTTCTTTGATATTTCAAGAACAACCAGCTAATACAGATGTATTAAAATCTGCATTATCACTTTGGCAGGCAGGAATTGGTGGATGGTTGGTTGTATTTGCCCCAATGCTGCTGTCAATGGGATATATTTTACTGATCTCTGAAGAACGGCGGAATGGACAGATACGGTTTCATATTTTACGTTCTGGAAATTGGAAGTATTGCATTTCAAAACTGTGTAGTGGAGCATTGGCAGGTGGAATTGTATTTTTGATTGGATATGCGTTGTTCGGACTGCTTATGTTAGTAAGGTTTCCATCTATCCGGACCTTTTCAGCGGAAGAACAGGAAATACTTTTAATGGGAAGTAACATCAGTGTTGTTATTATAAAAAAATTGATCGGCGTTTTTTTATATGGCATGTTTGGAAGTGTTTTCGGAATAGGTGTTGCTATTGTATTTCGGGACAAGTATATGCTGGTATGTCTTCCGTTTATGATTAATTATATTTACCAGCAGATATTAACGAAAATGGCAACGGATGCTATAGCTGCAGAGGCATATGAAAGATTAACCTGGATTGAAACGTTTCGACCGGAAAATATTATGAACATTTCATTGGGATGGAACTGGTTTTTATCCGTAATTTTGATGTTAGCGATCTATGCCGTATTATCCGTAATTTTTTATCGATGTGTAAAAAGGGGGGATTGGGGTGTCTGAAAGAAAGGCGAGAACAATCCTCTATATTGCTGGAACGGAATTTAAGAGATGGCTCAGAAGTAGTCGTATTATCATACTTGGTGTAATGCTGATATTCGTGCATATGCAGATCATTGTAACATTGCAGGACTGTGCTTCAAAAACTGGACTTCCAGTATCTGTACCGGAAGCGTTTGTTGCGTTGGGAAATTCTGGAAGCATTGTCCTGATTCTTCCGGCACTGTTTCTGGTTTTGATGTCAGATTTTCCGCAAAAGAGCGGTATTGATTTTTTATATCAGATCAGATGCTCGAAAAGAATGTGGATTATGGGACAAATCGTGTTTGCATTAGAAGCAGTTGTGTTCATTGTTGTATTTTTGATTTTGTCATCCAGCTTGTTGATGAGTGGAAGTGGGGTGTGGAAGATGGAATTTAGTGATGCAGTTACACATTATTCCAGTATTTTCCCAGAGCGGACAGGTGATTACATTTTGCAATTATTGCCAGAAAATTTGTACCAACAGATGACATTTCGAACTGCATTTGCATATACAGCAACCTTGCTGGCACTATACTTTTTCTTATTAGCAATGATTTTACTGTTTACAGCATTGTGCAATCGTAAATTTGTTGGCGTATTATTGGATAGTATACTGATTGTGCTTGGAACTGTAACATGTTCAGCAGATTCATGGCTGATGTGGCTGTTTCCTATGGCACATGCGATTCCATGGTTACATTATGAGAAGTATTTGAGTGAGCAGATATTTCCAATTTGGGGATCATATGTGTGCTTGTCTGGGAGTTGTGCCGTATTGATTGTCTTATGCATGGTTTTGAGCAAAAAATATCAGGCAGGAAGGGGATAAGTATGATTGATATAAAAGATGTTTCATTAAATTTGAATAAACGACAGATTTTGGATCATGTTTCCCTGAAACTGCAGGAAGGGAAAATCTATGGTCTGGTGGGAAACAATGGAAGTGGAAAGACGATGTTGATGAAATGTGTCTGTGGATTTATTCACCCAACATCAGGAATGGTATTAGCAAATGAAAAAGTGATCGGAAAAGATGTTGATTATCTTCCGGATGCAGGTGTGATTATAGAAACACCTGGATTTATCTCTTATTACAGTGGATTGCAAAATTTGAAGGTATTGGCGGGAATAAAAAATAAAATTAGTAATTCACAGATAAGGGATGCTTTGAAGCGAGTAGGATTAGATCCAGATCTGAAACTTCCTGTTAAAAAGTATAGTTTAGGAATGCGTCAGCGTCTTGGACTTGCACAGGCTATTATGGAATCACCGTCTGTGCTGATCCTGGATGAGCCAATGAATGGTCTGGATAAAAATGGTGTAGAAGAAATTCGACAATTATTACTATCCATGAAGAATGATCATAAAACAATTGTGATCGCAAGCCATAATGCAGAGGATATTCAGGTTTTGTGTGATGAAGTGTATGAAATGGAAAACGGGAAATTGGAAGTAAATAGTATAAAACAGCAAATTTAGTAAGGGGAGGATGAAAAAGAAAGTTCTGAGAACATTTTGTTGTATATTGGCAACATTATTTTTAAGTGTACCAGGTGTTGCGTATGCAGCGGAAACAGGAAATGCTCCAGCAGATAATGTACAAAACTGTGAGATACAGATTTTATCGACGGAT
>CAKREL010000072.1 GCA_934317205.1 uncultured Eubacterium sp. | reverse complement strand
TATTAATAAAAAAGAAACCCCTTACCCCTCATGATTGAGGGGCAGGGGAGTTGAAGTGTCGAAGACACTTTTTTATTCTGAGCTAGTAGCGAAAGCGGATTGCGAATAACCACTTTATAATTAGAAAATTTAGTGTTTATAGACAAAAAGATAGCAAAATAATTATTAATATTTACAGTTGTAAAATGCAAAATTGTTTTGTATAATTAGGCGCATAAGATAATCAATTATCGATAATCAATTATATCAAATGTGAAAGGAAGATTTACTATGCAACAGATTACAAAAAATGTTTTTACAGAAACAGAAATCCGTGGATGTAACCCAAGTATTGTATTTACAAGTGAAGGAGCTGTATTTATTGATACTGCTCAGTGGATTACAAACTTATTAGAGATGCGTAAATTTGCACTTGAGAGAGGACCGATCAAATATCTGATTAATACAGAGTCACATATTGATCATATCTTTGGTAACCATTGGTTTGCAGGAGAATCTCTTGTTATTGGTCATGAAAATCTGAAAAAATCATTCTGGAAAATTCCACCGGCATTTAATCAGACTACATATGATTACAGTGTGGATGTTATCAAAAGACAGGATCCGGAAGGCTTAAAGTATATGCCGGCAGAGAAGGATTATATTGTAAATCCGCCGCAGATTGAGTTCTCAGACCGCATGACATTAAAAGTAGGTGATCATACATTTGAAATGTATTATGCACCGGGTCATTCTGATGCGAATATTATTGTTTATGTTCCGGAAGAGAAAGTTGCTTTTGTTGGTGATACAATTTTTAAAGATTGTCAGATTTGGTTCCACTCCATGGATCCGGATGCACTTATGAAGACATTAGATTTCCTTGCAACACTGGATGTGGATTATATTGTACCGGGTCATGGACCAGTTTGCGATAAGAGTGCTATTTATGAAAACAAACAGCTTATTTATGATTGGTTTTCTGCTGTTGCTGATGGTATTGCAAAGGGCTGGACAAAAGAAGAGTGTGTGGAACGTATCAGTTTTGCAGACCGTTGCCCGGTAGATATCGGTCAGGCAGATGCAATGGAATATATTCAGACCCATAATGTCATGGTTGCTTATGATTATGTCATGGGAAAACTTGGTAAATAATAATTGAATGCAAGACGATTGATCATATATCTGATTGGAATATTGCTGTTGGCTTTTGGTCTGTCATTAAATGTAAAATCTTATTTGGGCGTAGCTCCTATTCTGACATTGCCAGGAGTTATTGCCCGGATATTACATTTTGATTTTTCAATCATGCTGTTCTTTTTCTATGTGATATTTATTCTGATGCAGATGCTGTTGAAAGGGAAAAAATTTAAAGCAATGGACTGGCTGCAGTTCCCAATCGGATTACTGGTAACAAGAATTGTCGCATTTTTTACAGCAATTACTCCTACAACAGAGGATACATCACTGTTAATCCGTTTTTTCGTTCTGGCAGCGGCAATTATTGTAACAGGAATTGGCGTAGCAGTCTCTGTCAGTATGGATATAGCACCGAATCCTGCCGATGGACTGGCAAATGCGCTGGGAGAGAGATTTTCCCTGGGACTTGGAATGGGAAAAAATATCGTTGATATTACAAGTGTTGTAATAGCTTTTATCATAGGAATGTGCAAGTATCATAATCTGGGGACAATAGGAATCGGTACATTACTGGCTGGCTTGCTGGTAGGACGGGTGATTGCATGTTTTAATCATTTATATGGTCAGAAATTGAAAATGTTTGTCGAAATAAAGAAAGAGGAGTGCGGAAAATGAAATTAGATAATGTAAACAAAATCGCAATTGTCGGTACAGGCATGATCGGAACCAGTTTAGCTGTATTGTTTACAGGACATGGCTATAAAACCTGTCTGTATGCATTAAATGAAAAATTTGCAGAAGAAAGCAAAAAACGTTATCAGGATTATTATCAGGAATTAATAAACAAAGGTCTCGTTACAGATGAACAGGCTACAATCTGTGAAAAATATTTGTCTTATACAACGTCTTATGAAGATATTTCTGATGCAGACTTTGTTTTTGAGTGTTCCTTAGAAGATGTAAAAGTAAAACATGAGGTTTATAAGGAACTGGATAAAGTTCTTGTTGCACCAAAGGCTGTTATCTCTACAACCTCTGCTTTATCTGTGGAAGATCTGGCAGAAGGAATTGATAAATTCAAAGATAAACTGATTGTGGCACATCCATTCTTCCCACCACATCTGGTACCGTTTTTCGAGGTTGTAAAAAGTCATGCGACAGCAGATGGTGTTACTGAGAGTGCAGTAGAGCTTCTGGAATCTGCAGACAGAGAAGTAGTAGTACTGAAGAAAAATGCACCTGGATTTATTGCAAACCGTCTGCAGCATGCATTATTCCGTGAAGCAATTAACATTGTAGAGCAGGGAATTGCTGATGCACGTTCTGTAGATAAAGCTGCAAAATACAGCTTTATGCCGAGATACACATCCATTGGTATTTTTGAGCATCTTGATAACTCTGGCGTTGATTTAAATTACAATATTGAAAATTATCTGTTCAAAGATCTGAGTGCCGCTGATAAAGCACCAAAGCTGATCTGTGATCTGATGGAGCAGGGAGCATATGGTGTGAAAGCAGGTCGGGGAATTTACGACTGGTCTGATGTAGATATGGATGATTTTAAAAACAGAATCAGTGCTCCATACTGGAATTATTTTAACTGGGAATTACCGAAAGAATAAGATTATGAACAACAGGGGGAATTGTTATGCTGCCATCACTTGACTTTAAGGGTACGACAGAGGTTGTCAATAAAGGTGTGGATATTACATTGCTGACATGTAAGGAAAAAGCAGATGTTGCATATAGCTTAACAAGATATCTGTCCGTGTGTGGTTACAGTGTTGCTGTACTGTCAGTGACTGAGTTAAATCCGGTAGATATGAGAACAATCAGTTATTATGAAGCGACTACGCCATTACTTTTGTTTATGGATGAATCCGTCGGTGAGGCAGTTATTCCTCTGTTGGATTCTGAAACAAAATTCGTTTGCAGATATGAGTATACATACGATGAATTACTCAGGGAAATCCCAAAATTGATCAAAGAGTATAAAAAATAATATATGGAAAGGAAGAGTACATGAGCACAACAGAAACAATCCATGAGGTTGGAAGTAAAATCGGTATGGAACTTCGAAGTGGTCAGGTGACTGCGGTAGGCTGTACAGAACGTATTCGTCATTTGAACGAGATGCTGCACCAGTCCAGACCAAATTTGGAGTTACACAGAACACGTGTATTTACAAAGTACTTTAAGGAGCATGAGAGTGCTTCACAGATTTCAAAACGTTACGGTGCCATGGCTGAAGTATATCGCTCAATGCCGATTTTTATCGTGGAAGGCGAGCGCCTTCTGGGATGGCAGGGAGGAAAAATCCGTTGTAATAATTTCAGCATTGAGTCACATGCACACTGGCTGGAATCAGATTTTGATACTTTTGAGACGAGAGCTTTTGATCCGTGGCAGATTGATGCTGAGGACAAGGAGGAACTGAAAGAAGTACATATTCCATACTGGAAAGACAGAACCTTAACATCAAAATTTACTGCACAGACAAGGGAACCAAATCTGCTTTTGAATGCCGGTGTGGTAGATTGCAGCAACTATATTTCAAATCCGGGTTCCCATTTTGTTCCGGATTATCATGAACTGCTGAAAATCGGTTACAAAGGATATTATGAAAAATGTAATGATTTACTGGAGCATATGGACAAGATTGATCCGGAAAATGTAGGCAAAAGAGATTTTTATCTTGGAATGATGCAGGTGTGTCTTGGTATCAGAGATTATGGTAAAAATTTGAAAGCCGCAGCTTATGCACAGGCTGAGAAAGAGACAGATCCGAAACGTCAGGCAGAATTAAAGGAAGCCGGTGACCGTGCTGAAAAAATATGCTGGGATACACCGGACAGTTTTGCGGAAGCACTTCATGCTGTATGGTTAAATACCATGTTGCTGAATGTAGAAGCTTCCGGACCATGTATTAATGTCGGACGTCTGGATCAGCTGCTTTGGCCATATCTGTTGGCTGATCTGGAATCAGGGAAAGAAACCGTAGATTCCGCATTGGAGTGGATGGAAGAATACAACATTAAATGCTGTAATATTCCATGGCTGCTTCCGGAAGGACTGGCTCACTGCTTTGGCGGATATTATCGCTGGGCTGGTGGTTACAGTCTGGGTGGCTATGATGCAGACGGAAACGATGCAGTTAATCTGTTATCCTACATTTGTCTGCGGGCTGCGAGAGAAACACGTACAACTGCTCCGGCTGTACATGTACATATCGGAAGCAAGACCCCGGAGTCTTTCCTGAGAGAAGCAGTAAAATTGTCAGCAGAGGGTCTTGGTCATCCATCATTCTTTGATATCGACAGCGTATATGACATGATTCGCTACAATGGTGCCGGATTAAATGGTGCAAATAATCTGCCGCTAAAATTGATCCGTGAACGTGCTACAACGGTTGGATGTGTAGAACCGAAGATCGAGGGTTACTGTTATGGACATACAAATGCAAATATTACAAATCTTGGAAATATTCTGAGTCTGACACTGAACAATGGTATTCTTCCAGAAGGATGCCCGGGTTATGGCGCAGGAACAAGAATTGGTTGTGAAAGTGGCGATCCATTGACATTTAAGACTTTTGAGGAATTTTATGATGCATTTATGCGTCAGTATAAATATCAGATCAACCTTTGCCAGGAGCATATGCTTGTTGCTGAACGTATTCTTGCTCAGGAGCATCAGATGCCATTATTTACAATGATGACAAGTGATGCTATCGAAAAAGGAGAAGATGTTGTAGCCGGTGGTGCGATTTTAAATTCAGGTCCGCATTATATGCTGACTGGTGTTGCAGATCTTGGTGATTCTTTAGAGGTAATAAAGAAACTTGTATTTGATGATAAAGCAATTACAATGGAAGAACTTCTGAAAGCAGTTGCTGCTGACTTTGAAGGATATGAGGATATCCGCCAGATGTGCATCAATGTACCGAAATACGGTAATGATATCGATGAAGTTGATATGCTGACATCCAAAGCACTTCAGGATTGTGCAGAATATTGTGCAACTTTGAAATGCGGTCGTGCAGGCAATTACTCATCTGCCGGTGTCCAGCCGACACAGACGAATGTTGCAATGGGAGAGATGTGCTGGGCATTACCATCCGGACGAAAAGCTCTGACACCGCTTGCAGATACATTATCTGCAGAACAGCATATGGACGCCAATGGACCGCTCGCAGCACTTCATTCCTATGGAAAGATTAACCACAGTGCATGTACAAACGGAACCATTCTGAATATGTGGATCAGTAAATCAGATCTAGTAGTAGAATAGGAGGTACTCATGGCAAATTTTGATGTAAAAGAAGTTGGTATTGATGCTTTATTTCCGGATAAGGATGAAGATATTTATAAACAGCAGGGAATCAATAAAATGTGTACACTTGTAAGAACAGCACTTTGTGATGAACATATTCATCATCTTCAGTTTAACTGCCAGGATAAAAAAGTGTTGCTTGATGCACAGATTCATCCGGAAAAATATCCGACACTGATGGTTCGTGTAGCTGGATACAGTGTTTACTTTACAGACCTCAGTACAACGGTACAGAACGACATCATTAACCGTACAGAACATCATTTGTAGGATTTGGAATAATGAGTCAGACAGGGATTATTTTTGATATCAGTCATTATATGTTAGAAGATGGACCCGGGATACGTACAAATGTGTTTTTAAAAGGCTGTTGGCTGCACTGTAAATGGTGCAGCAATGCATTTGGTCTGGAACAACAGATTCAGATGGCATTTCAAAAACAAAAATGCACAGGCTGCGGAGCCTGCCTGAATGTCTGTGAGAATCATGCAATTCAGTGGAACGAAAAGGAACATATTGTCATGCAGGATTTTGAAAAATGTATCAATTGTATGAAATGTGTTTCTGTATGTATGCCGAAGGCACGTAATCAGATAGGCAGGCTTGTAGATGCAGGGGATGTTTTAAGGGAAGTAGAAAAAGACCGTATGTTTTACCGCAGAGGAGAAGGGGGAGTTACCCTGTCCGGCGGAGAAATACTGATGCAGCCATTGTTTGCGAAAGAAATATTGCGACTGTGTCAGCGAAACGGGATTAATACTGCGATTGAATCAAGTGCATTTGGAAAATGGGAAGATTTGTCGGAAATTATAAAACTTTGTAATACAGTTTTTCTGGATTGCAAGTGTATGGATCGGGAACATCACAAAGAACTGACTGGTGTTTATAATGACATAATTCTTGCGAATATCCGGCAGGCAGCAATGCTATGCGAAAAAATGCAGATTAAGCTTGTGGTACGTCTTCCATTGATTCCTACAATGAATGATTCCGTGGAAAACATCCGCAAAACAGCTGAATTTGTACAGACACTGGCTGGCAGTCCATTATTGAATATTTTGCCATATCACAAATTTGGAGCGGCAAAATATGAATATATAGGAAAACTATATGAGACAGAGAATTTAAACAGCCAGACAGTGGAAAATCTAAAAAGCGTTCGGGACATTCTGGATGCTTCCGGTGTGCATTATTCCATTGGAGGATATGATATTTAAAGTGAAATATCGGATGAAAAAATGAATAACAAGGAGGATTTCAATGAAAGATTATGCAATCACCATTTTGGAATATGGTGTACAGATTGGTTTTTCCAATGCCATGGTATTTTCCGGATACTATGGAGATGGGGAAAGAACAAATGTAACATACACATTTAATGTGTTACAGAATGAAGATGGTGTCATTCTGGTTGATACAGGATATGATAACCGTTCTGCAGAGGATCAGGCATTAGCAGATGGTGTGAATCTGACAAATTATCATAGCCCGGCAGAGATGCTGAAAAAAATCGGTATCCGTGCAGAAGATGTAAAGCATGTTATTTTAACACATGCACACTGGGATCATATGGGAGGAATCTCACTGTTCCCAAATGCAACATTCTATCTTCAGGCCGATGAACTGACAAGCTGGATCAAGACAATGTGCATGCCAAAAGAATATAATACATTAAAAGCATCTATCTCATGCACAGATCTAGAGAATTGCATCGGGCTGATCAAAGAAAACCGTCTGGTATTGCTGGATGGCGATGTGGATAATCTGTTTCCGGGTGTACATATCCGGGTTGCAAGAAACGGACATTCTTTTGCAAGCAGCATCGTAATTGTAGAATCCCATAATGAAAAATATGTTATGGTGGGAGACTGTGCTTATGTAAAAGCAAATATTACAGGTGGACGCGGTGATGGCGTTTCCATGCCGAATGGATTTGCTGTTGGAAGTACTTTTAATGCAATTCAGACATTACAGGATATTCTTAAGTATGCAGAAGAAAAAATCGAAAATGTCTTGATCGGCCATGAAGTAGGCACATGGGAACAGTACGAATCAGAAGCAGACAAAGATGGTATGCATGTGGCATATGTAGTCAGATAGGAGAAGAAAATGAAAGCAATTGTAAGAACTTCTTTAGAGCCGGGATGTATGGAAATTCAGGAACGTCCAATTCCGGAAATCGCAGAAGATGAAGTGTTAATAAAAGTAAAAGCCGTTGGTGTATGTGGTACAGATTTACATATTTACAACGGAAATGTTGTAACCGGAACTGATGTAGTAATCGGACATGAACTTTCTGGCGTGATTGATAAAGTCGGCGCAAAAGTAACAAAAGTAAAACCAGGTGAGCGTGTAGTATCCAGATTAAACGTTGGTGTATGTGGAACCTGTAAAGCATGCCTTTCCGGTAATCCGCAGATGTGTGAGCACAGAACCTGTCCGGGTCATTGGGTAGACGGTGCTTTTGCAGAATATATGAAAATCGATGAGAAACAGTTACTGACATTTTCTGATGGACTGTCCTTTGAAGAGGCTGCATTTACAGAACCGATGGCATGTGTGGCAACTGCATTACTGGAAAGAACAAAAGTAATGCCGGAAGATATCGTAGTTGTATTTGGACCGGGACCAATTGGTCTGCTTGCTGCCCAGATGGCAAAAATTTATGGTGCATCAAAGGTTATTGTGGTAGGAACTGCTCCGGATAAAGAACTGCGTTTACCGCTTGCCAAAAAGCTGGGTGCTGATATGACACTTGTCTCTGGTGAAGATGATGTGGAGAAAATTCTGAGTGATCTGACAAACGGAGAAGGCATCGATCTTGCAGTAGATTGTTCCGGTGCAGCACCGGCAATTAACAGCTGTCTGAGAATGCTTCGTAAACTTGGCAGAATGTGTGTCATTGGTCTTCCTGGAAGACGCGAGATTCCGATTGAATGGAAAACAGCAGCAGAGAAATCTCTGGAAGTTATTTTTTCATACAGTTCCACACCGACATCATGGAATACCTGTCTGTCCATGCTGGAAAGAGGTGCCATCGATGTGAAGAGTATGATCAGTCACAAAGTTGGTCTTGAAGACTTCAAAGAAGTATTTGCCGCAACAGGCAGAGGTGAAGTCATCAAAGCAATTATTGAACCTTAATTAGCAATTAGCTAAAAAATAGATAAAAATTATTTAAACTTACTTAATATTTAAATTTACTTATACCTAAAATCCATTTCCCTACATAATAAAAAAATAGTCTACCCAGACAGATGAGAATACATTTGTCCGGGCAGACTATTTTATTTTGTATTAATAAAGAGCAGAGATAACATAATGTGTTCCAGTTCCATTTCATTTAGTGAGTCAAGAGGCAGTATCTCATTGATTCTGTTTAATCGTGTACGAAGTGTATTTCGATGGATCTGCAGTTCCTCTGCAGTTCGGATACAGGATTTTCCTAAAAAAAGGTAAGTGTAAAGAGTATGAACCAAATCTTCTCCGTCCGCTGCATCCAATTGTACAAGTCTGCTGACATCAGGATGAATATAAGGACGCACATCATGAATTGCAGAACAGCTATCACGAATGAAATCCGTAAGATAATCCTGTGAAAAAATATAAGATTTATGTTTTGTTTTAGCCAGATATGCACTCTTAAGCGATTGTCGATAATATGAAAAAAGCGCGTCAAGTCCATCAAAAGAAAGGCTGAAACCGGCAAAAACATTTCTGTCGCTGCATAATTTTAACAGAAAAGAATTCGTATTCATCTGTGTGGCAGAATGCTGTGAACCATGATGCAACAAAACAGAAAGCCCTTCTGGCATAGAAACACAGCAATAATTGTATTCGGTCAGTAATTCCTGAAATTGCTGCAGATTGGCAGAAGATGGTCTGCTGGTTTGAATAGAAAGAATCTGATAGCAATCGGTATTTTTCCATCCAAGATTTAAGAGAGTTTGCATATTAACCGGTATTTTCACATTCTGCTCCAGCTGTTGCCGATACCAGGTGGCCAGTGGATGGATGTGTTGATGTAGCTGCAGCTGAAATTGAATGGATTGAGCTATAAACTGACAGATTACATTAAAAATATGAAGTTCACCGGTTTTGAAACTATGTGCTTCATCATATGCGGCCAGATAGAGAACAGTATTATTACCAGCAGAAATTGATTTGATGATTGCATTATCAACGCCAAACAAATCTGTGGATAAAAAAACAGGCACATCATTTGAATCCGATTTAATGTTTTTTTGAATTTTATTTAAAGTCTTTTTTGATAAACTGATCTTCCAGTCGGAAGAAAAGCAATTTTGTTCCGCATTCTGATACAATACCGCCAGTGGATGTGGAAAAGCCTGGGAAAATATATTTAAAAGTTCAGAAATAGAAGCACCATTTATGATTAAGTTCTGAATATTATTTTCCCAGTCATTATAAAAAGTCATCATATCCAGACAGAGATTATAGACAGATTCCTGTGATGTAACTGGAAACAGTATTTCATCGTTTTTATAGGACAATTTGCAACGGTAAAAAGCTTCTGAATGACTCCGATTTACATTAGATGATATGATTGCGACACCAGAGTCTTTGTGAGAATGATTGAAGCTAATATAATCAATGAGGTCAAAGGTATTTGTGATTTTATAGGAATTGCTGATTCCTTTTTTTTCAAACCAGTCCCTGAAAAGCCATAATGTAAATTTCATGAAGTTCCTCCTAGCTAAAAAAGCACAGTATCGAAAAAAGAAAAGTGCATGATTGAACAGTTACTGATAGCATATCACAGAGATTATCACTTGTAAATAGATTATCGATAATTGATAATAAAAAAGAGCATAAAAGATAATGTAGAATGTGCACAATTGAACAATGTAAAAAAAACGTGAGATATATATAATAACAGCATAAAAAAGAGGGAGGTATTCAATAGTGAGCAATATTACTGAAAAAGACACAAATTATATTGGTAAAACTCCTATCAGAGTTGATGCTTACGAAAAGGCAACAGGTAAAGGCCTGTTTGCAAGTGATTATTACAAATTTATTCCGGATCTTCTTCATATCAGAATCCTGAGAAGCCCGGTGGCACATTGTAAAATCACAAAACTTGATGTCAGCAAAGCCGAGGCAATGCCTGGGGTAGAGCGTATTTTTACCGTGGAGAGATCTCCGTATCATATGGATCGACTTCCTGAGACAGTCAGATTCCCGATTGATGGTGAATGCTTGTGGGCAGGACAGCCAATCGCGATTGTAGCAGCTGAAACACCGGAACTGGCAGAAGATGCAGTTGACGCAATTGTACTTGAATATGAAGAGTTACCGCATATCACAAATGTATATGAGGCACTGGATCCAAACCCGGAAAGCATCATTGATCCTTCCAAAGGTCAGAGTGGTACAATCGATGACTCTAACCCGTGGGCTAAGATCGGTCGTCTGGATGTTGTAGACAGTAAATTCTCCGGCGAAGGTACATCACCAAACATTGTTGGTAATTACGTTCTGGATAAAGGAAATGTTCAGGAAGCACTGGAGAAAGCTGATATTGTTGTCGAAGATGAGTTCTGTACAGGTAGAAGACTTCATTCTCATCTGGAGCTTGCAACCGCTATTTGTAAATATAATCCGGATGACAGCATTACATGTTACGGAAGCGGCTGTGGTGTACATGGTGTAATCAAATCAGCAATCGTTAATATTTTTGAGGTTCCGGAGACAAAGGTTAGAACAATTCAGCCGTATATCGGTGGATCCTTTGGCGGACGTCTGAATCCATATGTTGAAGTATTGTGTTATATGATGACACATTTCCTGAAAAAGAGTTGTGCTTATCAGTATACAAGAAAAGAGCAGTTTGAAGGTTCTCCGTTTGCATGGCCGGTATATTCACGTGTAAAATATGGTGCAACAAAAGATGGTCGTGTAATCGCACAGGATTATGACTGTGTAGAAGAGATCGGTGCTGTACAGGGTAACGTATCCTATACAGGTCGTCTTTCTTCCTCTGGTGCTGTCTGTGTATATGACATCGACAATATCCATATGGATACAGCAGCAGTTGTAACAAACACAATGCCGGTTGGTGCGTTCCGTGGTCTGGGATGTCCGGAATCTGAGTTCGGTATGGAAGTTATGATGAATGTTCTTGCTGAGAAACTTCATATGAGCCCGGTTGAGATCAGATGCAAAAACTTTATCAAAAATGGCGGACGCAATGGTTACGGTGAGCTGATTACATCTATCGGTGTTGAGAAGTGTCTTCGTGCCTGCGCAGAAGCAATTGATATTGATACACCTTCCGTACAGGATGGATCTGTATGGAAAAAAGGTAAAGGATGCGCTGTCGGCGGTAAACAGAATACACCGCTTGGAAGAGCTGAGGCAATGGTTCGTTATTACAGCGATTCCAGCGTAGAAGTCCTGATTTCCTGTGATGAGAACGGTATGGGTGCAACAACTGTTATGGCACAGATTGCAGCTACTGTATTAGAGCTTCC
>CAKREL010000071.1 GCA_934317205.1 uncultured Eubacterium sp. | reverse complement strand
GACATTTATGAACGTTTCCCGGAAATCTATGGACAAAATGACCGGTTGTTTTTGGAATCCGGAACGATGAGTCATGGAACACCAGTACGTGTAATGGTGATTGGTGTGATGCTGATGCTGGCATATTTACTGGTGATGCTTCAGATTTTGTGTCTGTTTCGGCTGATGGAACGTCGAAAACTGGGGTTATTGATTACCATGGGAATTACAGTGGTGGGTGCGACAGCCGTTTCCTATATAAAATCATTGAAATGGATTTTTCCACTTACTCATGCTATTTTTGGAGAACATTTTGACAAATTTTATGCACAGCCGTTGGTTCCGTTATGGGTTTCGGCGTTATATTTTGTGGTATTAAATGCTGGATTATTGACTGTAAATTTGTATCTGGTGAAAATGTGTCAGATTGCGGATGAGGTGTAGATGTGCAGTGATTCTGAGGTGAATATGTCAGTTTACGCTGACCAGAATCACGCAGCAAGTCTCATGTGCGTTCGACTGGAATATAATAGGTATATAAAAAACGAGTAGCCCATTTGAGTACTTTATTAGAAATCCCCTGCCGATATGCGCAGGGGATTTCAGCTTTCTATTTATCTATAATAGTTTCGGTTGTTTCAGATTCTTCAGAAGTATCAACATCCTTCAGTCTGGTCACATCCGCAAAGAACGCATTGAGTTCTTCTTCGGTATCAAAAGTAGCCAGATACATCTGATTTCCCATGGCATCGGCCAGCGCATCCGGCATACGTTCTACCATTTTGAGATGATCGTCATATTTTTCGATAATATCATCCGGTGTCATAGCAAAATCCTTGCCATCCCGCAGTCCTGCAAAAGCGCAGAAATGATGAGTGCCCACCGGTTTTTGTGTGGAATCGTATGCAACCATGTCTGCCCAGATTTTGTACACATCGGTTTCACGGGCAAAATTGATCATATCAGGAGTAAAGCCACCGGAAGGACGCATGTTGACTTCCAATGCCATCAGGTCTCCTTTTTTGCCGAGTCCTTCATGGTCGGAGAGCAGACGGAAAAATTCAAAATGTACGAATCGACTGCGTACGTCAAAGCTTTTTACAGTCTCTCTGCCGAGGTGACGGGTGTCATCTGCCAGATCTTTCACAATGTAGAAAAGTGCATTGTCGGCATTATTTACGATATCCATGATAGACATTGGGGTGACATTTCCTGCTTCAAAAATCGGATTGCCGTGAGAGTCGATGATCGCATCGTAGGAATTGATCTCAGCGTTGATAAATTCTTCCATGATGTAAACGGTATCATCCCATTTGTTGGCAAAGAAATTGCCAAGTTCTTCATCGGAAGAAATTTTGAACGTATGGGAGGCACCGACACCGTTATCTGGTTTTGCAACAACAGGATATCCAACTTCATGAATAAAATTCAGACAGCCCTCATAGTTGTCTACCATATGGTAACGGGCAACCGGAATGCCGACACGCTGATAATATTCTTTCATGCGGGATTTATATTTGATACGTGGCATGTCTTCATTATGAAAACCGCTTGGAATATTGAAATCTGTACGCAGGCGTGCATCCTGCTCCAGCCAGTATTCATTATTGGATTCTAACCAGTCAATACGGCCGTAATGCCAGATAAAGTAGCCGACAGCACCATAGACTTCGTCGTAATTTTCCAGGCTGTCTACTTTATAATATTCCTGCAGACTTTCCTGCAGCTCCGGGAGCAAGTCATCATAAGGACAATCACCGATACCCAGGACATTCATGCCATTTTCTTTTAATTCATGGCAAAAGTGCCAGTAATTCTCCGGGAAATTCGGAGAAATAAAAATCACATTTTTCATAATTGTTTTCTCTCTCGTATTGTATTTTGTTCATTACATTTCTATTTATTACAAATTACACCGGATCATACAGCAAATGTGGCACAAAGTAAGTTACCTGCTTATACCACCAGTCCCAGTCATGAGCACAGTCATATCCCCAGAAATCTACCCATGCCGGAATCTGTTTCTGCTGCAGGATATCCCGAAGCTGATAAGTGCTGGCAGGTTCTTCCCATGGACCCTGACCTACACAGAGGATTGCCTTGCGGTGGCGGTACAGCTCCATGTAAGGGTGATCTGCAGGCAGATTTGGCAGGTAATGAACTGGTGAATTCATATAAACCAGATCATCCATGTAAGAGCCAAAACCATAGGATGCATCGTAAATACCGCTTAATGCCAGCAGACCATGAAAAAGATCCGGGCGGCGGAAATACAGATTTGCCGCGTGGGTGGCACCAAGGCTGCATCCAAAGGCAATGATTCCTCTGCTTATATAATCAGGCTGATATTCTTTCATTTTTGCATGGATAAAAGGAACCATCTCATCGGTGAGATAGCGAAACCAGTCTTCATGGCGGCAGATGCGAAAGCGCGGGTCGCCGTTTGTATTGGACCAGGTTTCTGTATCAATGGTATCCACCGTAAAAATGGTGACTTCCCCAGAGTCGATCCATGGTGCCCATACATCCGTCATGTGGAAGTTTTCAAAGTCGAAAAAACGTCCGTCCTGACAGGGGATAAAAAGAATTGGCTGTCCGCCGTGACCGTACAGTTTGCATTCCATATCCCGGCCGAGTGCCGGACTATAATTCTTAAAATATTGTATGTTCATATGGAAAAGTCCTCCTGTGTTACTACTATAATAGGAAAGCTGGTTACAGATTATACATCAATGTATTCATAAAAAAGGGAATCTGCTTTTCCCAGCTTGCTTCACAATGTTCGCCGTTCGGTACGATGCGGCAGTCCAGATAAATGTTTTTCTCCAGAAGAAGATTAGCTGCCTGACCAAAAGACTGGTCTGTTTTTCGATGCTGTTTCATTTCACGGCTTCCATAGTCCATGTATAAAATGCTTCCCGGAAGCGGGCGGGAACGCCGGATCATCTGCATAAAGTCGTTTGGAGCAATCCACAGGGACGGGGAGAGTGCTGCTGCACGGGAAAAAAACTGGTTGTAGTGCAAAAGTGCGTAAATACTCATCAGTCCTCCCATGGAACTTCCGGCGATAAAGGTGTGCTCCCGATCCGGAAGCGTCCGGTAATGTGTGTCAATGTATGGTTTGAAGGTGCGGGTCAGCCAGTCCATGGTAATCTTGCCTTTACCGGTTATTTTGCCTTCCTTCGGTAAAGTAAAGTCATAAGGAGAATATTCCTGCAGGCGTCCGTGATCCGGGCTGTGGTTACATTCGATGCCTACGATGATCAGCGGGGTATGGGTGTATTCCATATATTCTTTCAGTCCCCATGATTTTCCATAAGTGGCATGGCTGTCAAAAAAGAGGTTGTGGCCGTCAAACATGTACAGTACCGGAAATCGTTGATGCGTGTCATGAGCATATGATTCTGGCAGGCAGATGTATGCACTTCGCATTTCATCACCAGTGAGCTCCGGAATGGTGATATTCCACTTTTCTATCATAAAGAACCTCCATGTATTAATTTATATACTTTTAAAATTGTGTAATGATTCAGACTCATTGTTATAGTTTATCATAGCACAGTGGAAAAGAATTAGCAAGAAAGCACGTTACAGCTTCCGTAGCAATGTTAACTATGGAAGAAAGTGTGAAAAAAACATAAAGTGATGGAAACTTGCGCCAAAATAGCGTATACTTGAAAAAGTATGAATCAGAAAAGTTGCGTCAGGAAATGTTCCTGTTCATAAATTGTGATACAGGAAAGAGGCGAAAAGGAATCTGATAAAAGAAAATACATATGGAGGAAGCGATGAGCGAGAAAAAAATTCAGGTTACTCTTGGAAATTATAAAGGAGTAGAGGTAAAAAAAGCAGAGATTATCATTACTGAGGAAGAGGTAAAAGCAGAACTGGAGCGTGCAAGACAGTATGCGGTAACAACGCAGGACAAAGACGGTGCGGCAGAACTTGGCGATGAGGCAGTCATTGATTTTGTTGGTTATATCGACGGAGAAGCATTTGCAGGTGGAGACGGTACAGATTTCCCGTTAAAACTTGGTTCCAATACATTCATTCCGGGATTTGAAGATCAGTTAGTAGGCGTAAAAAAAGATGATAACGTAGACGTTGTTGTTACATTTCCGGAAGATTATCATGCAGCAGAGTTTGCAGGAAAAGAAGCTACATTCAAAGTTACTGTAAAAGGTGTCCGCAGCAGCTTTGTGCCGGAACTTTCTGATGAGGTAGTTCAGAAAATTTCCCAGTGCAAAACCGTTGCAGAGTTTGAGGAGTTTGTAAGAAAATCTATCCATGACTTCAAACAGAATCATGCAGATATGGAGAAAGAGAATAAAGTTCTGGAGCAGATCGTAGAGGCGTCTGAAATCGAAGTTCCGCAGGAATTCATCGATGAGCGTAAAGAACAGCTTAAAAACAATCTTCTTGCACAGCTTCGCAATGCAGGAAATACATTCGAGCAGTATTTACAGTATAATGGATTAAGCGAAGAACAGTTTGAGGAGTATGCAGCAAAAGATGCCCTTTCCATGTTAAAAGGCCAGGCTGTTTTACAGGAAATCGCAAAAGCAGAAGGATTTTCCTATACAGACGAGGATGTAGATCAGACAATCGCTGCAATGGCAATGTCTTATCAGATGCCGGCTGAGCAGCTGCGTGAGATGATGGGTGAGCGTGGAGTAGCTATGGTTGCAGAAGACATCCTTTCCAAACAGGCACTTGAATTTATCGTAAAAGAGGCTGTTGAGGCATAAAAGTACGGTTGAATAAAAAATGAGGGTGGGAGATTCATCTTTCGTAAAACGCTGGTGTTTCCTGCCATAAAAAAGAGATCTGTGGTATATAACAAAGATATGAAAAGTTATATGTTTGCAGGTCTTTTTTTTGTCAGAATATATCTCTTTGTTTCATATCTGCTGATTTTGTGATAAGATAGAAAGGATGAAAATCAGAGGGAAGAAATGCGAGGTTAATATGAAAGATCTGATTGTCGTTCGTGGTGGCGGAGATATTGCAACCGGAACGATTTATAAATTGAAAAAATGTGGTTTTTCGGTATTGATATTGGAAATCGCACATCCATCTGCAATCCGCAGAAATGTGGCATTCAGTGAGGCAGTGTATGAAGGTTGTTCCAAAGTAGAGGACATGGAGTGTTTTCTGGCGAAGGATGAAGACGAGGCGGAGCGTTTTCTGAAAGAAGATAAGCTGACGATGCTCATTGACCCGAAAGGAAATTGTCTGAAACGTTTCAAACCGGTGGTAGTGGTAGATGCGATTCTTGCAAAAAAGAATCTTGGAACCACACGCGATATGGCCCCGATCACAATCGCACTTGGACCGGGCTTTGCAGCAGGTCAGGATTGCGATGCTGTCGTTGAAACCATGCGTGGTCATAAACTTGGCAGAGTAATCTATGAAGGAGAGGCCATTGCAAATACCGGTGTGCCGGGAATGATTGGCGGTTATGCAGCAGAACGTGTGATCCATGCTCCAGCGGCAGGGATTTTACACAATATTGCAAAAATCACAGATATTGTGGAGGAAGGACAGCCAATTGCATGGATTGAAGGTGTGGACGGAACGCGGACAGAGGTTCCGGCCAGTCTTTCCGGCTTGCTGCGAGGATTGATCCGGGAAGGATATCCGGTGACCAAAGGATTTAAGATGGCAGATATTGATCCACGATTGAACGAATACGAAAACTGCTTCACGATTTCTGACAAAGCCAGATGTATTGCGGGTGGTGTTGTGGAGGCATATTTCGTACTAAAACAACAATTAGAAAAAGGTGATACACAATGTATGTAATTGCAATTGTGGGTGCCGGCGGCAAGACAAGTCGGATTAAAAATCTTACAAAAGAATATGTGCAGCAGGGAAAAAGCGTTCTGGTCACAACGACGACTCATATGGGGCTGGAACCGTGCATGGTTTTATCCGAAAATCTGGAAGATATCCGACAGCAGTTGGAAAAACAAAATGTTTGCATCTGTGGCAGTCTGGTGGAAGAAGGAAAAATTGCATCGTTACCGAAGGATATTTATGAGCAGGCCTGTCAGCTTGCAGATATTGTATTGATAGAGGCGGACGGGTCCAAGCATATGCCAGTTAAATTTCCTGCAGCACATGAACCGGTGATTCCAGAAAATGTAAATGAGATTCAGGTGGTCATGGGCTTGCATGCCATCGGACATCCCTTTTGTGAGGTGAGTCATCGTCTGGAACTGGTAAAACAATGTCTGGACGTTTCAGATACAGATTTTGTGACAAAAGCACACCTTGAAAAACTTTATCTGGAAGGTTATAAAAAGCCATTACAGGAAAAATATCCAAATGCAAAAATCGGTTTTTTCCCGGCAGATCACAGTCATTTTTTTGATTCAGAACCGTTGACATTTTAATAGCGTTAATATCTCATACAAATCTGCCAAGACAGATCACTATGAGTATAAGATAAAAAATATAAGTAACATGGAGGATAGATGATATGACAATTCAGGAAAAACTCGCAGTTTTGCGGGGAAAAATGAAAGAAAACAAGATGGACATCTACATGATTCCAACTGCAGATTTTCACCAGTCAGAGTATGTTGGTGAATATTTTAAAGCACGCTCTTATATGAGTGGTTTTACAGGATCTGCAGGAACGCTGGTAGTGACATTGACAGAAGCAGGACTGTGGACAGATGGTCGTTACTTTATCCAGGCTGAGCAGCAGCTTGCAGGCAGCACCATTACATTGTACCGCATGTCTGAGGAAGGCGTACCGACCGTAAAAGAATTTGTAGAGGACAAACTTCCACAGGGCGGTGTGATCGGCTTTGACGGAAGAGTACTTTCCAGTGCAGATGGAGCGGCTTATGCGAAAATTGCTGAGAAAAAGCAGGGAAGCCTGTTTGTTGAAAAAGATCTGGTAAATGAAATCTGGACTGACAGACCACAGCTTCCGACAGAAAAAGTATGGATCTTAACAGATGAATACAGCGGAGAGACCACTGCTTCCAAATTAGGAAGAATCCGTGAAGTAATGACAGAGAAAGGTGCACAGGTGCATATGATCAGTTCTCTGTATGACATTGCATGGATTTTAAATCTGCGTGGAAATGATATTTCTCATGTGCCGGTATTTTTATCTTTCCTGCTGATTGAGGAAAATGCATGCACACTGTTTATCCATGAGGAGACATTGACAGATGAAGTGCGTGCATACCTGGCAGACAATCATATTACGGTTTGTGCTTATGACGAGATTTATGATGCAGCAGCAAAACTTGCAGCAGATAAAGTAATGCTGATGGATGAACATACGATCAATTATCGTATTCGTATGGCGCTTCCGAAAGAATTAAAAGTTGTAGATGATCTGAATCCATCCGAGCGTATGAAAGCCATCAAAAATGCGACAGAGTTAAAAAATACAAGAATCGCACATTTAAAAGATGGTGTGGCTGTAACCAAATTTATGTACTGGTTAAAGACACATGTCGGAAAAGAATATATGACAGAATATACTGCCGGAAAATATCTGGACAGCTTGCGTGCCCAGCAGGAGAACTTCCTGGATCTGAGCTTTGGAAATATCAGTGCGTATGGCGCAAATGCAGCTATGATGCACTATTCTGCAAAAGAAGAGACAGCAGCAGAGTTAAAACCAGAAGGATTTTTGCTTGTAGATTCCGGCGGACATTACTACGAGGGAACGACCGACATTACAAGAACCTTTGTCCTGGGACCTTTGACGGACAAACAGAAACTGCATTTTACAACAGTTTGCAGATCTAATCTGAACCTTGCAAATGCAAAATTCCTGTATGGATGCAGCGGATTAAACTTAGACATTTTAAGCCGTGGACCATTATGGGAAATGGGCATTGATTACAAATGCGGAACCGGACATGGTGTCGGACATATCCTGAACGTGCATGAGGGACCGAACGGATTCCGCTGGAGAGTTGTTGCTGAGCGTAATGACAGCGGCAGACTGGAAGAAGGTATGATCACTACGGACGAACCAGGTGTATATCTGGAAGGCGAGTACGGTATCCGTACAGAGAATGAGCTGATCTGTGTGAAAGCAGAGAAAAATGAGTATGGTCAGTTCATGCAGTTTGAAAATATTACTTACGCTCCGATCGATCTGGACGGAATTGATCCGGATGAGATGACCTGTCGTGAGAAAAAAATGCTGAATGCATATCATAAAATGGTATGGGAAAAAATATCTCCGTATCTGAATGATGATGAGCGTGAATGGCTCAAAGAGTATACAAGGGAGATTTAGTATGAGTAAAAAAATCGTACTGATTGATGGACATAGCATATTAAACCGTGCCTTTTTCGGAGTTCCTCTATTGACGAACTCCGAAGGACTGCATACTAATGCAGTATACGGATTTTTAAATATTATGTTCAAGATTTTGGATGAGGAAAAACCGGACTATCTTACGGTGGCTTTTGATCGCAGTGAGCCAACTTTCCGCCATCAGATGTTTGATGCCTATAAAGGAACGAGAAAACCGATGGCGCATGAGCTACGCGAACAGGTGCCTGTTATGAAAGAAGTTTTGCAGGCCATGGGAATCAAAATTGTGGAAATGCCGGGATATGAAGCAGATGATCTGCTTGGAACGATTGCAGGTATGGCAGAAGCACAGGGAATGGATGTCAGTATTATTTCCGGTGACCGTGATTTATTGCAATTGGCTACAGAAAAAGTAAAAATCCGGATTCCAAAGACGAAACGTACCGGTACGGAAATCGAAGATTATTATGCAGCAGATGTGTTGGATCGTTATCAGGTTTCACCGAAGGAATTTATCGATGTGAAGGCTCTGATGGGTGACAGTTCCGATAACATTCCCGGTGTACCGGGCATTGGTGAAAAGACAGCTACCAATCTGATTGTTGCATACAAAAGTATCGAAAATGCCTATGCACATTTAGAAGAAATCACACCAAAACGTGCAAAAACCAATCTGGAAGAACACTATGATATGGCGCAGATGAGTAAGACTCTGGCTACTATCGAAGTACATGCACCGATTGATTTTGAGATGGAAACAGCCAGGCTGACAGATTTGTATACACCGGAAGCATATGTATATATGAAACGTCTGGAGTTCAAAAATATGCTGACACGTTTTTCCGATGATATGTCACAGAATGATCTGGAAAAATATTTTCATGTGTATCATGAACTGGATGAGATCCAGAACTTTTTTGATAGATTCTCTGCAAAAGAGGCGGCAGTGTCTTTCTTTGAAGAGGCAGGAACTGTGTATGGTCTGGCAGTGGCGGAAAACAATCAGAACGTTGTGTATCTGACATGTGGTGGTTTCGTGACAGAAGGATATCTGGAAGAACAGGCTCAGAAACTCTGTGACGGACTGGATACACTTATAACACCTGATCTGAAAGGATTGTTGAAGCATGTCCGTGTACCGGAGACAAAAAATTGCATTGACACTACCATCGCCGCATACTTATTGAATCCGTTGAAAAATGAGTATACTTACGATGACCTTGCAAGAGATATTTTGGGACTGATGGTGCCATCTAAGCTGGATCTGCTTGGAAAGTTAAAGATTAAGAAAGCGGCAGAGGAGAAGCCGGAGGCACTGGAATTGATGGCCTGCTATGAGGCTTATACCTGCATTGCGGCAAAAAGTCAGTTGTTGGAGCAGTTAGAAGATCACGGTATGAAAAAACTGTATGATGAGATTGAGATGCCGCTAGTATACGTGCTGGCAGATATGGAAAAAGAAGGTGTCCGCGCAGAAAAGGCAGAGCTGGAAGCGTATGGTGCACAACTCACCGGCAGAATCTTGGAACTGGAGACTTCCATTTATGAAAAGGCAGGAGAGACATTTAATATCAATTCTCCGAAACAGCTGGGAGTGATCTTGTTTGAAAAACTGCAGATGCCAAATGGTAAAAAAACAAAAACCGGATACTCTACCGCTGCGGATGTTCTGGAACGTCTGGCTCCGGACTATCCAATTGTATCAGAGATTCTGGAGTATCGACAGCTGACAAAATTGAAATCCACGTATGCGGACGGACTTGCACTGTGCATTGCTCCGGATGGAAGAATCCACAGTACCTTTAATCAGACGATTACAGCAACAGGACGCATCAGCAGTACAGAACCGAATCTGCAGAATATTCCAATCCGTATGGAACTTGGAAGACTGATCAGAAAAGTATTTGTACCAAAAGATGGGTATGTATTTATCGATGCAGATTATTCCCAGATTGAGCTGCGTGTGCTGGCGCATATGTCCGGTGACCAAAATCTGATTGCGGCTTATCAGCATGCGGAGGATATTCACCGGATCACAGCTTCCCAGGTATTCCACACACCATTAGAAGAGGTGACAGATCTCCAGAGACGAAATGCAAAAGCGGTAAACTTTGGTATCGTGTATGGTATCAGTTCCTTCGGTCTGAGTCAGGATCTGAGTATTACACGAAAAGAAGCAGAAGGCTATATCGCAAGCTACTTTGAAACCTATCCGGGCATCAAGACATTTCTCGACCGACTGGTGACGGATGCAAAGGAAAAAGGCTATGCAGAAACCATGTTTGGCAGACGCAGACCTGTCCCGGAACTGGCATCAAGCAATTTCATGCAGCGTTCTTTTGGTGAACGTATTGCAATGAACTCTCCGATCCAGGGGACAGCAGCGGATATTATCAAGATTGCGATGATCAGGGTAAAACAGCGCCTGGATCGGGAACAGTTAAAATCAAAACTGATCCTGCAGGTGCACGATGAGCTTCTGATCGAGGCAGCAGCTGATGAAGAAGAATATGTGAAAACGCTTCTGGCAGAGGAAATGCGTCATGCCGCAGATCTGGCAGTGACACTGGAAGTTGATGTGAAATCTGGCAGAAACTGGTTTGAAGCACACTGATCTGCGAGGGCGCACATTGTCAGGGAGACAATGGTTTTGCGCCGACCGAAACGAAGTGTAGAGTGCAGTGATCCTGAGGAGATATGTCAGTTTATATTGTGCAAAATTATGCACCAGGTCTCACGGGCATTTGCCATGAATGTAAAGCGGACATTCGCAATCCGCTTTCGCTACTTGCTCATGAACGCAGTCGCTTTGCGACCTGTCAGTGGGAGCTTTTAACTCCCACTGACATAAGCATCCCCCTTACCCACCGCTTAGTGCTCTACGCACTTGAAGCGGGGGAATGCTTATTCTGCGGTCAAGAAATCATTTTTTCAGAAAGGAAATATTCAGAGTTGCTGTATCAAAATGGATATGACAACTCTGAATTAACATACAATGATATGCATTTTATAGGAATTACAGGCGGTGTTGGCGCCGGAAAAACAGCAATTCTGACCTACCTTGAGAGCAATTATCCATGCCGTGTTATGCTGGCAGATGAAATCGCCCATGATCTGATGGAGCCGGGTACAGACTGCTATCGGAAGTTACAGGGATTGTTTGCAAAGGATCAGGTATTTGAAGCAGATGGTCAGATTGATCGAAAAAAGATGGCACAGGTCTTGTTTTCCGATGAGGAGAAACGGCTTGCACTAAATAATATCGTACATCCGGCGGTAAAGCAGTATGTTATTGATGAAATGAACCGGGAGCGTGCGGCACAGAAGAATGAAGTGCTGATTTTGGAAGCTGCTCTTCTGATCGAAGAACATTATGATGAAATTTGTGACGAACTGTGGTATATTTATACCTCTGAGGAAAACCGAAGAGAACGATTGAAATTAAATCGTGAGTATTCCGATGAAAAAATTGATAACATTTTTGCCAGTCAGCTTCCGGAAAGTACTTATCGGGAAGTATGTAAGGCAGAAATCGATAACAATCATCTGCCGGAAGATGCATTCGGCCAGATTGATGCATTAATGGAAGCACGACAGGTGGAAAAAGTACAGAATCGTCAGACAACGGAGGAATAAATGGAATTATGTAGTATAGCAAGCGGCAGCAGTGGAAACTGTATCTATGCAGGTACAGACCACTGCCATGTCCTTGTGGATGCCGGAATCAGCGGCAAACGGATTGAAGCCGGACTCAATGAGATTGGACTGAAAACGGCGGA
>CAKREL010000070.1 GCA_934317205.1 uncultured Eubacterium sp. | reverse complement strand
GGAGATTGTACTCCCACTGAGAAAGACTTGTTATTACTCACCACTTGCAGAAGTGGGAGTATTCTCGACTGAGATAATTGCAAATAACTTCTTTGCATTTTCTTCGGTAACAGCAATCACTTCTTCTTTGGAAATTCCTTTCAGATCTGCGATTTCCTGCGCCACATAATCAATGTATGCGGAATTGTTACGTTTTCCACGAAATGGTGTCGGTGCCATATACGGGCTGTCCGTTTCCAGTAAAATGCGCTCCAGCGGAATCTGTCTGGCAGTTTCTTTTGCCTTTTTTGCATTTTTAAATGTAACCACACCGCCGAGTCCGATATGATATCCGAGCTTTACATATTCCTGTGCCATCTCCGGAGAATAGGAATAACAATGGATCACGCCACGCTGACCTTTTCCTCTGGCTGCGATCAGATCAAAGGTATCTTTTGCCGCATCTCTGCTGTGCACCGCAATCGGCAGATCCAGTTCTTTCGCCAGTTCCATCTGCTTTACAAACCAGTACTTCTGCACTTCGTGCGGCTGAACATCCCAATGATAATCAAGACCAATTTCACCGATAGCGACTACTTTTTCTTCCATGCGGGCGGTTTCCCGCAGACGGGCAAAAGACTCCTCATTTAAATCTCCCACCTCATCCGGATGAATGCCAACGGCCGCATAGACAAAGGGATATTGATGCGCCAGCTCCACACTGCGCCAACAGCCTTCCAAAGACGCACCGACATTTATGATCGTGCCGACATTCTGCTCTGCCATTCCGCACAGCAGAGCATCTCTGTCTGTATCAAACTGTTCATCATCATAATGTGCATGTGTATCAAAAATCATTAGCAGATCTCCGCTCCGGATGGCATTGCTTTCTCTGGTGTCATCAGGGACAGATTACCCTCTGCATCCTCTGCACATAACAGCATACCTTCGGAAAGTACACCTGCCAGTTTTGCCGGTTTCAGATTTACAAGTACCATCACTTTCTTTCCAACCATCTCTTCCGGTGTGTAATGTTTCTGAATTCCGGAAACGATCTGTTTTACCTGGCTTCCGATTTTCACCTGGGAGCAAAGCAGTTTTTTGGATTTTTTCACTTTTTCACAGGCAATGATCTCACCAACCTGGAACTGCATTTTTCCAAAATCCTCAAAAGAAATCTCTTCCTTTGGTTCGATGTCGATCACTTCCTCATCAGCTTCTGCTTCCCTGGCCGGTGCTTCTTCTGTAACCTGTGGATGAAGTTCTTCTACTTTTTTCATAACTTCTGCAAGATCCAGACGTGCAAACAGGATTTCCGGTGTATCTGTTACTTTCAGACCATTCTCACGCAGACCAAAAGTTGCCAGATCGTCAAAATCACGCTCTGCGCCGTTGATCTGAGCAAGGATTTTTGCAGATGTCTCAGGCAGGTAGCTCTTTAACAGCTCTGCACCGATATTGATACTCTCTACCAGATTGTAGAGAACCTCTGCCAGACGATCCTGTTTTGCCTCATCTTTTGCAAGTGCCCAAGGCATCGTCTCGTCAATATATTTATTGCATCTCTTGAATAAGGTAAATACTTCTGAAATTGCATCTGCCACACGCAGCTGATCCATTTTTGCAGCTACCTTGTCGCGGGTTCCTGTTACAACTGCTTTCAGGTCAGCGTCTACGTCTTCCTCAACGCCTGTTTTGTTTACCACGCCGCCAAAATATTTGTTGCTCATGGAGATCGTACGGTTTACAAGGTTTCCAAGCGTATTTGCAAGATCAGAGTTTACACGCTCCACCATCAGTTCCCAGGAAATCGCGCCGTCATTTTCAAACGGCATCTCATGAAGCACGAAGTAACGGACTGCATCTACGCCGAAGAAATCTACCAGCTCGTCTGCATACAGTACGTTGCCCTTGGATTTACTCATTTTTCCATCGCCCTGAAGCAGCCACGGATGACCAAATACCTGTTTCGGTAACGGAAGATCCAGAGCCATCAGGAAGATCGGCCAGTAAATCGTATGGAAACGAATAATATCTTTACCGATCAGATGAAGGTCTGCCGGCCAGTTTTTCTTAAACAGGTCAGAAGAATTACCATCTGCATCGTAACCGATCTTTGTAATATAGTTTGTCAGCGCATCCAGCCATACATATACGACATGCTTCGGATCAAAATCTACCGGAATACCCCAGCTGAAAGAAGTTCTGGATACACACAGATCCTGTAATCCCGGAAGCAGGAAGTTGTTCATCATCTCATTTTTCCTGGAAACCGGCTGGATAAATTCCGGATGTGTATTGATATAGTCGATCAGACGATCCGCATATTTGCTCATTTTGAAGAAATATGCTTCCTCCTGAGCCGGCTGAACTTCACGACCGCAGTCCGGGCATTTGCCGTCTACCAGCTGAGACTCTGTGAAGAAAGACTCACACGGTGTGCAGTACATTCCTTCGTAGTAACCTTTGTAAATATCTCCCTGATCGTACAGTCTTTTGAAGATTTTCTGTACCTGTTTCTCATGATCCTCATCTGTTGTACGGATAAAGTTGTCATAAGAAGCATTCATCAGATCCCAGATGCGTTTTACTTCTCCGGCAGTCTTGTCGACATACTCCTTCGGTGTCACACCGGCTGCCTCTGCCTTTAACTCGATCTTCTGACCATGCTCGTCTGTTCCGGTCTGGAAATATACGTCATAACCTTCCTGACGTTTGTAACGGGCGATGCTGTCTGCCAGTACGATCTCATAAGTATTTCCAATGTGCGGTTTACCTGATGTGTAGGCAATCGCTGTTGTCATATAATATTTTCCTTTGCAGGTTTTACACATAATCAAATCACTCCTTTTGGGTTTTATACGGACGAATTGTTCTTTTTTTCCTAGTAGTTAAGCGTATCACAGGCACTTTGAAAAGTCAATGAAGCAGACAGGCATAAAGCTGGTTTTCAACAAAGATTTTTACAAAGCAATGCTCATTTACTCTGCAATTCTGCCGGAGGCTATATCTTTGCATATTTCTATATTGATTCTTACAAATAAGAAGCGTTATAATAGATTCAATGAAAAAATTCTATAAAGTTTCAGAGAAAATGCAATACATACTTATATACATAACACATGAGTATTTTTTCTGGAACTTTATTTTGCGTGAAACATTCTTTATATACAATTTACAACAGAAGGGAGTCTATCAAATATGGGGATTGCATTACACAAAAAAAAGACATCACATTCTACCCTGATGACAGAAGGAAGTATCTGGAAACATATTTTATTTTTTTCTATTCCGCTAATTCTGGGAAATATGCTTCAGCAGTTATATAATACGGTCGACTCGATCGTGGTCGGAAATTTCCTTGGAAGTGAAGCTCTGGCTGCCGTCGGTTCCAGTTCTTCCCTGATCATGCTACTGATTTCTTTCAGTATGGGAGCCGCTGCCGGTGCCGGTGTCATTGTCTCCCAGTTTATCGGTGCACAGAACAAAAAAGGAATCCATGAGTCCGTACATACTGCACTGGCAATTGCATTGATCCTCGGCGTTGTCCTGACCGCTGCCGGTCTTATTCTGTCTCCGCAGATTCTTCGCTGGATGGGCACACCAGAAGAAGTTATGCCTCAATCCATCACTTATCTGCGGCTTTATTTTGCAGGCGTGATCTTCAGTATTCTTTATAATATGGCAAGTGGCATTTTGAACGCTGTCGGCAATTCCAAGCGTGCATTATTATATCTGGCAATTGCTTCTTTTACCAATATTATACTGGATCTGTTATTTATCCCCGTCTTAAAGATGGGCATTGCCGGCGCTGCGATTGCGACAGATATCAGTCAGTTGCTCTCTGCCGTACTCTGTATGCTTTATCTGATGCGTGTAAATGAAAGCTACAAAGTAGTCTTGAGAAAAATCCGGATTCATAAAACGGTTGCTATCCGTATTATCCAGGTTGGTGTACCGACCGCCATCCAGAATACCGTAATTTCTTTTGCAAATGTTCTGGTTCAGGCCAGTGTCAACAGCTATGGTGCACTCGCCATGGCAGGCTTTGCGGCATATATCAAGATCGATGGATTTAACATTCTGCCTGTCATGAGTTTCAGTATGGCAGCTACTACTTTTTCCGGACAGAATTACGGAGCCGGCAATATGGATCGTGTGCGGAAAGGCATGCGGGTCACTGTTGCCATGGGTGTTATTTACTGCATCTGCGTCGGCAGTATCCTGCTATTGTTTGCACATCCGCTGATCGGCATCTTTTCCAAAGATCCGACGGTCATCGAATTTGGTGTAAGAGCCATGCTGTACTTCTGCCCATTTTATTTCCTGCTGGCCATTATGCATGGCCTGGCAGGAGCGATCCGCGGAATCGGAAAATCGGTTCCGCCAATGGTCATTATCCTGTTTTCACTCTGTGTTTACCGCGTGATCTGGATCCGGCTTGCAGTACCACACATTCCAACTATCGATGGTGTATACATGGTGTATCCGATTTCCTGGCTGATCGGTGCGATATTAATGGTTGTTTATACCAAAACAGCGTTTCCGAAACGAGTTGATAAATAACACCTTTTCTCTATTGATTCGAATATTTACCAGAACGAAAAAGTAATCTTTATTTCACTATGCAAACAGAAAAATCGGGAGTTTTTTCCTGTCAGGCAATTATTAGCCGTCTGGACAAAATCTCCCGATTTCCTCTTTATCAATTTATAGCATTCTTATCCAGCATGCTTCCGAACATCCATTCAGGATTGCTTCGGCTTCGCCGCCTGCAGCATTTCCTGCAGCACTCCTTCTTTTTCCGGCTTATAGACCAGTCCCCGATAATACGGGATCCTCGGTTCAATGGGTATTACCCGCAATGGCTGAAACATCGCCGCCGAATTATGTGACAGAATATAAATATTTCCCTCATTGCATACATTCAGAATTGTTCCCACCGAATACGGCAGTCCTTTCAGATTCCATCCCAGTTTATCTGCATATTCATACAACGCTCTGGTCGCACTGCTTTTGGATGTCCAGCAAAATATCTGATATCCACACAGATCTTCCGGATGAATCGCCTCGCAATCTGCCAGTTCATGATTCGGCCCCATAATACAGCACAGATCATCTTCAATGATCTTCGTATAGCAAAATCCCCTGCGGTACAACTGCTCATTGTCCTCATATTCCAGGAAATCAACACTGCCATCCATCAGCATCCCAAAATTATGATCATGCGTGTTCACCGTCGACAGGATCTGCTGAATCTTGAAATGTGAATTACGCTCCACATCCATATACCAGTTCAGCATATCGGTAATGGAATACATTCCAATCCGGATATCCCGCTTATTGGAAAAATAAATCTCTTTACACTCCGCCACGGTAGCCAGATACGACTGATACATCTCCTTTACTTTGTCATAAAAAACCTGTCCTGCCTTGGTCAGATACAATCCCTTTGTCGATCTCACAAAAAGAGGAAATTCCAACTCTAATTCCATGGTGTCAATCTGCTTCTTCAATGCTGTCTTTGTCGTATTTAATGTTTCTTCTGCTTTTGTAAAACTTCCAATTTCAGCAATTGCAAGGAAATTTTTTATCTGTACCGTATTCATGCCCATGCCCCCATTCCTGCCATGCAATAATCATCTAAAGATTAACAAAAGACCTATCGCACGTCAAGTCAGGATGCAGATACTTTCAACGCTTTTAATATGGCTTTCACTTCCCAGCCCGAATTCATACGGAATGCCTCAAAAGGCACATCCCCACTATCTAACTGTTTCCAGTATTTTTCCACATATATACTTAAAATACGCTCCGTCGGGACTCCCTGCTGATACAGTTCTGCAACCATTGTTTCTTTTTCTTTCATATCCTGTACAATAGCTTCAAATACACCGTCTGCAAGCCGTTTCGGTATGATGCCGTAATGCGGAAACACAAAATACTCTGCCGGGAAATTACGGCAGCGTTCTACGGACTGTTTCGCCTGCACAAAATCTTTTAACACACAGGTCGTGGTACACTTTGGACCACGCACCATTCCTGTAGATTCACTGAGAATCAGGATTTTTTCTGATTCCAGATAAAAAGACATACAGCAGTTCGTGTGGCCGGGTGTCTCCAGTCCGCAGATTGCATCTGTCCCGAAATCCACACAGGCTCCATCCCGTAAAACCCGTTCAACCTGCATCCGGGACATATCCAGCGGTTCTGCCAGATTTTCTCCTGTATACTCCTGTGCTGCCACATTGCTCATATGAAGGATACCCTCGCATGTACTTTTTCGCTTCAGCGTGTATTCCGCATAAGAACTTCCATATACAGTTGCTTTTGGCCACACCCTTTTTATCTCCGAAAGCGCACCCATATGATCATAATGAGAATGAGTAATAAATATTGCATCCAGAGTGCGTGCTGTTCCCAGCACTTCTGTGATATTTTCAATCAGCAGATCCGCACAATATGCCATGCCACAGTCAATCAGAACTGTTTTCTCCTTCATGAGATACAGCAGGGCATCGCTGCCGGCTCCTGCTGTTATCCGGACAATGGATTCCGGGTAAGCATACCGGTCAAATCCGTCAATATTTTGTACATTGTCTCTTGTATAATATACTTTCATCTCTATCCTTTATTTTTCCAGTTTTTTAAATCCACATGCATTTAATAAAATAACCGACAGAATACTTCCGACTAAAAATACGATCATCGCAAATGTATAAGAACCATCAAATTTACTTGTACTGAAAGCCAGCACAGAACTTGCACTTGCCCGAAGAATCGATGCGATTGCTGTTGCCAGAGAATAAAACATCATGTAGGTGCTTCCACCCCCGCCGGCCATTGTCAGGTAAGAAGAAGGCTGCAGGTTGTTCGGCGCACCCATCATAAACATTACCACGTAATATCCGACGATCATCAATGTAGTCAGTCCTGCCGGTGCAAGGCCAAAAACAGCCAGTCCCCCGATCTCCAGACATAAAAACAATGTAATTACGAATCGCTGACCGATTCTCGTATCCATAAAACCGGATACGATACTTCCAAGCAACTGAAAGACTCCTGCAAAAGTTGCCACAAGAACTGCCTGTTCAGAAGACAGCCCTTTTGACACCATGATCGGTATAATGGCTACGGAAAGACCCATCATACCCGGCATACTTAAGCCCCATCCTACGGAAAACAGCACAAAACGTGGCTTTTTCAGCAATTCCCGATACGTCCATGTCGTCTGTGACACTTCCGCAGAATCGCTTTGTTCCTGCGCCGCTCCATTTTCCGGATATAATCCGACCGATTCCGGTGTATCGTGAATTGCAAAAATACCGATAACTGCAAGAATCAATACAACAATTCCCACAAACATCATAGTATGGACGATACCGAATTTTCCACTGGCTTTAGAAAATAATGGCAGCCACACCAGACTGGACACAATGATCACTGAAGTTACAATTCCGAGAATTTCTCCTTTTCTCTTCGGATACCAGTTTCCGATTCTGGCTCCTACTGTAATCTGTGCATAAAACATCGTTGCAATATAGTTTGTTGCGATAAAAATCCCTGTCATCCATGCAGGTACAATCGGGATCAGAATATAGCTGATTCCACCGATGAACAATCCGACCACTGTCAATGTTTTCATACTGAATTTTTTGGATATGATTCCGACACTCAACGCAAATACAACAGAGATCAGATTACCGATGGTATTTGCATGATACAGCGTTGCCACCGGCATGCCTTTCAGCTCTGCCACTGCCGGGATAAAAATATTCAGTGATACCGTTGTCAGAAAGTTAAACAGCATAAACGATATCATACACACAATAATCGTCTGCATGGACTGCATCCGCCAGTTTTTTGTTTTCATAAGTTTCTCCTCCAAAGTAACTCCCCCATTTTTTCTGAGCAAACAAACTCCCTTGTAAAGCGGACATTCGCAATTCGCTTTCGCTACTTGCTCATGAACGCAGTCACTTTACGCCCCGTCAGTCGAAACTTTTAACTCCCACTGACATAAGCATCCCCCTTACCCACCCGCTTAGTGCTCTACCTACTTGAAGTGGAGGAATGCTTATTCTGCGTTCAATCTGCAAATCCCCCATCCGGTAGCCGAATGAGGGTTCTGCAAAATAAGGGATATGGTTATGGTATTTTCTCCAAGAATCAGCACTCGCGTGTTTTCTTTACTGCAATCCAGTCACGCTGTGCAGCCGGTAATGGAGCAGGCTCACCTTTTTTACCAATGATATTGCGAAGAACACCGATGCCTTCTCCTTCAAAAGCAACGACATCACCCGGTGCAATCCAGTTTTTCTTCTCTCCGCCGCTTCCTCCCGGAAGTGTTCCACTGGTGAATACATCACCCGGGAAAATAGTCTGTACCTGACTTACATAATAAATCAGATGTTTTAACGGGAAATAAAAATCTGCATGCGTTTCTGCACATTTTTTATCATTAATGCTGACAGTAAATTTTACTTTCTCGATATCCGGAATCTCATCTTTTGTGACAATGCATGGTCCCAGAGAAGAAGCATTATCTTTGCACAGGCCCGGTCCGAGGTTTACACTCATCTCGCGGTTCTGAAAATCACGTGTGCTCCAATCATTGTAGATTGTATAACCGTAAATATAATCTTCGCCCTCTTCTTCGGGAATATCTCTTCCTTCTTTTCCGATGATCACTGCGATCTCCAGCTCAAAGTCAAAAACATTGGTCAGTTCCGGCCATGGAATGATCTCATCACTTCCATAAATCTCCGTTGTTCCTGTCTTGTAATAAGTCGGCAGATTATACCACTCTTCCGGCATCTTTGTCAAAGACGGTTTTGTATTGCCCCATGCGGCAGTATCCTGCATAGATGCGATACCATCCAGCATATGTTTTTCACTCAGGGAAAAACAACGAACCGTATTCGGACGCGGAATCGGAGTCAGTAATTTAATCTCATCTGTGCCATACACGATCTGAGTATCATAAGCACAGCAAATTTCCTGTTCTGTCACATAATCAATAGCCTCTTTTGCTGCATCCAGTGCTGCCTGTCCACCTTGGATAAAATTAAGCATACGATCCGGGCACTCTTCTACTGCCATATGAGCTGGATTGAGCACCTGTCTGCTTCTTAACAAAACTTCTCTTGCGAATGTCAGATCCACGATTTTTCCATCTTTTCTGATTGCACCCACGCGACGGATCTCTCCAACGGGTGTCTGAATTCCAAATGTTACTAATTTCATACTCTCACCTTTTTCTTATTTTTCTTTGTTTACCATGTTCTGATGTCCTGCTTCCGGATCCGCATCCTGACGCAGTTCGGAAGAATAGCACTCATGACACAGGCTGGAACGGATATATTTTGTAAATTCTTCTCTGAGCGGCTGTGTAAATGTCTCTCTGGTCATACGTCTTACCATTCTGGATGGCGCTTTTTTCATCAAATCCCGGGCAAATTCCCATGCACGCTCTAACTCTGTTCCATGCGGCACGACTTCTGCAAAGATACCAAGTTCTTTTCCTTTCTGTGCATCAATGACACCGCCGTTTAACAACATTGCGCGTCCTGCATTCGGTCCAAGCAGTCTGTCATATAAGATATTGATACCATCGATCGGTGCACAGCCGGCATCCTGAATATGACGGTCAACGGTATATGCATTATCACCTGCGATAATGTAATCAGATAATAATACAGATTCCGGATGAATTGTAAAAGCACCGTTGCATGCACAGATAACCGGAACCGGCAGATCAAGCCATGCCAGCGGTACTCTTGTGGCGGTCAGATACCACCAGTCATAAGTAACACTGGACTCATATTCTACATGGGCAAAGGACATTTCAGGGTCGGAAAGTGATAAAAAGCTGTCCCCCGTTCCGGTGATAATGATCAGTTCATTTTCCGGATCATGTGCAATATCAAATAACAGTCCCAGATAACCGGTGTGCATTGACTCACAGAATAATACCGGTCCGTCATCAGTATGGAAACGCACTTCGAGAATGCCGTCTTCTCTGCGTAAATGCGCCATTCCATCCCATTTTGGTGCATACTCGTCTAAATAGGTGCGAAAAGGTTTGTGTTTGTTATATGTATATGCCATTGTTTTCCCTCCAATATTTTTATATTTTCTTGCAAAACAGAATTTTCTTATTTTTTCATACTTTTAGCCGACAGCATCCACATCTTTCTTTTTCAGGAAGTGCAGACCGATCGTACAGGAGATAAATGAGAATAATGCGCATGCTGCCATGATCCATCCGATTACACTACCAATGGAACCGCCCTCTTTGATAGAAGCGAGCATTGTTGTTGTAATGGAAGAGAACAGATACTGTACAAATCCCATGAAAGCTGCTCCTGTTCCGGTTGCCTTACCGGAAGCATTCATAACCAGTGACATGGCTACCGGAAGTGTCATACCCTGAATGAACGGGAATACCCACCATACAAACTGTAACCAAGAATAAGATGCTACCCCCTGCATAAAGGATACACTAATCATAATTGCCACTGCCATCTGGCAGATATTTAATATACGGACGATCTTGCCCGGTGATACTTTCACTGCGATAGCACGTCCGATTGCTGCGCTGACTACCATGGTTGCCGCATTGATTGCATACATATTTGCATAAGCATTGTTGTCCATTCCAAGTTCTGAAACCATTGCAAAGGATGCAGATCCTGCATAACAGAAGAACAGTGCCATGTTAAATGCGAAACAGATAACAAAAAATACATATTCCGGTGTCAGTAAGCAGACTTTTACTTCAGATGCCAGTCTCTTGATACAACCTTTTCCGGCAATCTGTGATGTCTCTGTAACAAAGAGTAATACAAGTACACAAAGGATACCGCAGATGATTGCCTGTAACCAGAAGATTGCCTGCCATCCCATTGCGTTTCCTACCCATTTTCCGCTTAACGGAAGGATAATTGGAAGTGCACCTGACCAGATCTGCATGAATGTAAGTGTGATTGCGGATTTTTTACCTTTTCCTGCATCACCACCGATTGCTCGTGCTGCATTGGAAGAAGCTGCACCACCGATACCCTGAATCAGTCTGGCTGCGATCAGTCCACCAAGGGAACCACTCATACCACCAACAATTGCTCCGGCAATACAAACAACGAAGCCAAGAATCATTGTTTTTTTCTTACCAATCATATCAGACAGCGGACCAACAACCACATGTCCGATCATCATACCATAAAAGAATCCGGAAGTTACCATCAGAGTGCTGTGACCAGATGCAAGGTCTGTTGCCACCTGCGGAAGAATCCAGTTAATGGTATCCATATGTATTGCCCCCATAGAAAGAATACAACCACAGATAATATACATCAGCGCTTCGAATTTTATCTTTTTCTGTTTATTATTCGTTTCCGACATTTTCTTTTGCCTCCTACCTTCATTTATAACATTTTCATAAGAATTGGCCTTTTCTTAATTCTAATTATAGCGATTTTTACAATTAATGGAATTTCCTTTTCGTCTACCTTTGTGTATACTGCCAGTATACGCACAAAAATCCCTGGCAGGATCTATTTCCTGCCAGGGATTTTTTTAGGGAGAGTTCATTTAAGATTCAATTATCTTATCTGCGTTCAGATTAACCTTCAATGGCAATAAATTTGTTTTTCTCTTCTACTGCTTTCTGCTCTTTTTTCGGAACGGTAAAGCTTAAGATACCATTCTCATATTTCGGATGGATATCTTCTACTGCTACATGCTCGCCCACATAGAAGCTTCTGCTCATAGCACCTGCATAACGCTCACGTCTTACATATTTCTTATCTTTCTGCTCTTCATCTTTGTCAAGACCTTTTGCTGCGCTGACGGTTAATGTACCGTTTTCCAGTTTCATTGTGATCTCATCTTTCTTGAAGCCCGGAAGATCGATATCTACTTCATATCCGTTTTCGGTATCTTTGACATCTGTCTTCATCATGTTTTTCGCATGTTTGCCATACAAAGCTTTCTCAATATTTGCACTGTCTGTAAAATCCGGGAATGCAAAGTCACTCATAAAATCATCAAATAAGTTTTCTCCAAAAATTCTAGGCATCATCATAAGTCATTACTCCTTTCAGTAATTGTCTTTATT
>CAKREL010000069.1 GCA_934317205.1 uncultured Eubacterium sp. | reverse complement strand
AAACATGAGATAAAAGGACGTTTACGTGTACATATGGCGCAGCAGCGCATGACATATGAGCAGGCAGACGTCCTGCAGTATTACCTGCAACAGTCAGATCTTGTAATAGAGGCAAAAGTATACGAACAGACAGCGGACGTTGTGATCAGTTACAACGGAGACCGGGCTGCTATGATTCATTTATTATGTAGCTTCAAATATCAGCTGGTGGAAGTGCCGGAAGGATATTTGGAGAGTACAGGACGTGAGTTAAACTCAGAATATAAAGAAAAATTAATCTGTAAAGTCGTATGGCATTACGGAAAAAAAATAATCTTGCCGGCACCAATCCGGAATGTGATCACCATTGTAAATGGTATCCGTTATATATGGAAAGGACTGCAAAGTCTGTGTCGCCGTCAGCTGGATGTAGCTGTTTTGGATGCAACTGGAATTGCGGTATCACTACTCCGCCAGGATATGGGAACGGCAGGCTCTGTCATGTTCCTGCTTGGTATCGGAGAGTTGCTTGAGGAATGGACGCACAAGAAATCCGTCGGTGATCTGGCACGAAGCATGTCTCTGAACGTAGAGAAAGTATGGCAGAAAGTTGGAGACCAGGAAGTTCTGGTATCGTCTTCTGTTATTGAAAGAGGCGATGAGATCATTGTCCATGCCGGAAATGTTATTCCATTTGATGGTGTGGTAACAGTTGGTGACGCTTCCGTAAATCAAGCTTCCCTGACTGGAGAATCCGTACCGGTTGCAAAAACAATCGATTCTTATGTTTATGCAGGCACTGTTCTGGAAGAAGGTGAACTGACAATCCGTGTAGAAGCCACCGGAAGTGCTACAAAATACGAGAAAATCGTTACAATGATCGAGGATTCTGAGAAACTGAAATCCAATTTGGAAGGAAAAGCAGAGCATTTGGCAGACAAACTGGTTCCGTATACATTAGGTGGCACGTTGTTGACCTGGTTATTGACCAGAAATGCTACAAAAGCATTATCTATCTTGATGGTAGATTTTTCCTGTGCACTGAAGCTTGCAATGCCGATTTCTGTGCTTTCTGCAATCCGAGAGGCACAGCAATGCGACATCACTGTTAAAGGTGGAAAATATCTGGAGGCCGTTGCAGAGGCAACAACGATTGTATTTGATAAAACAGGTACATTGACAAAGGCAAAACCGACCGTGATCGATGTCATTCCATTTAACGATTCAGAGCCGGATGAGTTGCTTCGTATTGCGGCTTGCTTAGAAGAACATTTCCCTCATTCCATGGCAAAAGCCGTTGTGACAGCGGCAAAAGAGAAAAAGCTGGAACACGAAGAAATGCATTCTAAAGTGGAATACATTGTAGCACATGGCATTTCTTCCTTTATTGAAGAAAAACGTGTGGTGATCGGAAGTTATCATTTTGTATTTGAAGATGAGCAGTGTCAGATCCCGGAAGGCAAGGGAGTTGTATTTAACAAGTTACCGGAAGAATGCTCCTGCCTGTATATGGCAATTGATCAGCAACTTGCAGCTGTTATTTGTATCGAAGATCCGGTACGCGAGGAAGCTGCTGATGTGATTCAGAATCTTAGAGATAATGGTATCGGGAAAATTGTTATGATGACGGGAGATAGTGAACGTACAGCAGCAGCCATCGCACGCAAAGTTGGTGTGGATGAGTATTATTCCGAAGTTCTGCCAGAAGATAAGGCAAATTTCGTAGAACAGGAGAAATCACTTGGTCATAAAGTAATCATGATTGGTGACGGAATCAACGATTCACCGGCACTCTCTGCTGCAGATGCAGGTGTGGCTATCAGCGATGGTGCAGCCATTGCCCGTGAAATTGCAGATATTACTATTGCAGCTGACGATCTACATGAAATCGTGACATTGAAGAAAATCAGCAATAAATTGATGCAGCGAATCCACCGAAATTATCGTTTTATTGTAGCGTTTAATGCAGGATTGATTGCACTTGGTGTTTGCGGAATCATTCAGCCGACCACATCTTCTCTATTGCATAACACTTCAACGTTGTATATTGGATTGAAAAGTATGGAAAATCTGCTGGATGAGCAGGAAAAAAATAAATAAAAGAGCATTGTACTGAGATAGCGATTGCAATCAAGTGTAGTATAAGAACCCCGTGGAACTTTGAAAGATAGGTTCTGCGGGCTTCTTTTTTAATAGAATAATTTGTGAAAGTTCAGTATGCTTGTTTTTTTGAAAACAATAGATTTTGGAGATGTTCTGCTTATCGGAAAATTGTTTATTTTCAGAGAAGTAATTGTTTTTTGTGTGAAAATCCGCTATACTATCACAGGCAATTCATAGTAAAATACTAAACAATGTAGGAACTTATGAAAATCGATAGGTTCTGAAATGTTTTAAAAATTTAAAAAATACATCGGAGGAGAAAAGAATGGAAGAAAATACTTCTTTGCATACCGAATGTGCAAATAAGCCGCATCCGGCTGTATTGAATCAGTTTTCCAGAACGGAACTGCTTTTGGGTGAAGATAATATGCAGCGCCTGTTCAATGCCAGAGTGGCCGTGTTTGGAATTGGCGGTGTCGGTGGTTATACCGTGGAAGCACTGGCACGTGTGGGTGTTGGAACGCTGGATCTGATCGATGATGACCGAATCTGCCTGACAAACTTGAACCGTCAGATTTTTGCAACAAGAAAAACCATTGGAAAATATAAAGTAGATGTAGCGAAAGAGCGTATTCTGGAGATTAACCCCAAGGCGGTGGTCAACACATATAAGACATTTTATATGCCAGATACCGCAGAACAGTTTGATTTTTCCCAGTACGATTATGTGGTAGATGCGATTGATACCGTAACCGGAAAGCTGATGCTTGTGGAGCAGGCAAAAGCAGCAGGTGTGCCGATCATCAGTTCCATGGGAGCAGGAAATAAGATGGATGCATCCGCTTTTGAAGTGGCAGACATCTATGATACTTCTGTTTGCCCATTGGCAAAAGTTATGCGCCGTGAACTGAAAAAACGTGGCATTGATCATCTGAAGGTTGTTTATTCCAAAGAGAAACCGATGACACCAATCGACGAGACTGAAAACAGCTGTAAAAATAACTGTGTCTGCCCGCCTGGAACCGCAAGAAAATGTACTGTGCGCCGCCAGATTCCGGGAAGCATGGCCTTTGTACCGTCAGTAGTCGGTTTGATCATTGCGGGTGAGATTACAAAAGATCTGACTGAACTGCCACAGTAGAAAGGAGAACATATGGGTGAAATACAATTATCCGTACAGGAACTGTTCACATTGCCGGAAAACAGTTATCAGTTAGTAGATATCCGGGATGAGCGTGCGCGTTCCTACGGTGTGATCCCAGGCAGCGTGGCTTTAAGCGCAGAGGAACTGCAGGAATCACAGGAAATTGATAAAAATAAAATGGTTGTTATTTATTGCCAGAAAGGTGAAATGAGCGTTCCGGCAGCGGAAGCACTGCAGGAAGCAGGCGTGGATGCCAGAAGTTTGAATGGCGGTTATTTAGCATGGTTGATGGAGTCCATGAAACAGAAAGAAGAAGCTAAAAAAGAGGAAGAAACTCCGGAGTATGTTGAAATAGAGCAGAGTATCCGTAAAAAGTTCCGGAAAACCATCTGGTGTCGTTTTACTCGTGCAGTACGTGAGTACGAGCTGGTAAAAGAGGGCGACAAGATAGCAGTCTGTATCTCTGGTGGAAAAGATTCTATGCTGATGGCAAAACTTTTCCAGGAATTAAAACGCCACAACAAATTTAATTTTGAAGTGGTATTTCTGGTAATGGATCCGGGATACAGTCCGGCAAACAGACAGATCATTGAAGCAAATGCAAAGAGAATGAATATTCCAATCACAATTTTTGAGTCGGATATTTTCGATGCAGTATTTAATATAGAAAAGTCTCCATGTTATCTGTGTGCGAGAATGCGTCGCGGTCATCTCTACAGTAAGGCGAAAGAACTTGGATGCAACAAGATTGCCTTAGGCCATCATTACGATGATGTCATTGAGACGATTCTCATGGGCATGCTTTACGGGGCTCAGATGCAGACTATGATGCCGAAGCTGCACAGCACAAATTTTGAAGGCATGGAGCTGATCCGTCCGTTGTATCTGATCCGTGAGGATGATATCAAGAAATGGCGTGACAGTAATGATCTGCATTTTATCCAGTGCGCATGTAAGTTTACGGATACCTGCAGCACTTGCGGAGGCGAAAATACTTCCAAACGTGTGGAAGTAAAAAATCTGATCCGTCAGTTGAAAGAGACAAATCCGTTTGTGGAATCTAATATTTTCAAAAGTGTGGAGAATGTCAATTTAAGCACGGTCATTGCCTATAAGCAGGGGGGCGTGAAACATCACTTCCTGGATGATTACGATAAAAAAGAGGAAAAATAAGAAGATGCGACTGTCAGTTGACAGATTTCATACCTGATAAGTTGGTGAAATGAAAAAGGGCTTTCTTTGGACAAAAAAAGTGTCTGGAGAAGACCTTTTTTATATTTATGAAAAAATAAAAATGCCAGAAAACCAAGTATTTACGTGGCTTTGCGACATTAAAAAAATAATAATTGAAAAAACTTTCAAAACCTAGTTGACAAATAGGAATAATGGGAATATAATACATTCAACAAATAAAACATAGAAAGCAGATATGATTTATAGGAGGACGAAACAATGGCTAACATTTATAAAGGAACACTTGGTTTAATCGGTAACACACCACTTGTTGAGGTTACAAATGTAGAAAAAGATCAGAATCTCAACGCAAAAATCCTTGTAAAATTAGAATACTTCAATCCGGCAGGAAGTGTCAAGGACAGAATTGCAAAAGCGATGATCGAGGATGCTGAAGCAAAAGGATTATTAAAAGAAGGTTCTGTTATCATTGAGCCGACTTCAGGAAATACAGGTATCGGTCTTGCATCTATCGCAGCAGCGAAAGGATACAGAATCATCCTTACTATGCCAGAGACCATGAGTGTTGAGAGAAGAAACATCTTAAAAGCTTATGGTGCAGAGATCGTTTTAACAGAAGGTTCCAAAGGAATGAAAGGTGCCATTGAGAAAGCTGATGAACTTGCAAAAGAAATTGCAAACAGCTACATTCCTGGACAGTTTGTAAACCCGGCAAATCCGGCAGCACATAAAGCAACAACTGGTCCGGAGATCTGGAATGATACAGACGGAAATGTAGATGTGTTTATAGCAGGTGTAGGTACAGGCGGAACATTAACAGGTACAGGTGAATATTTGAAATCTAAAAATCCAGATGTTAAGATCATCGCAGTAGAGCCTGCAACATCTCCTGTACTTTCTGAGGGCAAGAGCGGAGCTCACAAAATCCAGGGTATTGGTGCTGGTTTCGTACCAGATGTTTTAAATACACAGGTATATGATGAAATTATCACAATTGAAAATGATGATGCATTTGAGAAAGCAAAACTTCTGGCAAAGAAAGAAGGCGTTTTAGTCGGAATTTCTTCCGGAGCAGCATTATCCGCAGCAATTCAGGTGGCAAAACGTCCGGAATTTGCAGGAAAAACAATTGTAGCATTATTACCGGATACAGGTGACAGATATTATTCAACACCATTATTCACAGAGGAATAGAAAAAACTGTGAGAGCAAGAATGTTTTAGAGTGATTTGATACGTTCAAGTGAATTTGAACTGTTATCAGAATCTGTGAAACAAAGACAACAGCAGGATGGCAGACAGCAGATCCTGAACAGGACAGATTATGAAAGGCAAAGGTTGAGAGAAATGGCAGAGAAAATCGCAAGAAAAGACAGAAATTTTAAATTTGAGACATTACAGTTACACGTAGGACAGGAGAACCCGGATCCGGTTACAGATGCAAGAGCAGTACCGATTTATCAGACATCTTCCTATGTATTCCGTAACTGCGATCATGCGGCAGCACGTTTCGGACTTGCAGATGCAGGTAACATTTACGGACGTCTGACAAACCCGACAGAGGACGTATTTGAGCAGAGAATGGCAGCACTGGAAGGCGGCGTTGCAGCATTAGCAGTAGCTTCCGGAGCAGCAGCTATCACATATACAATCGAGAACCTTGCTCAGGCAGGTGACCATATTGTAGCAGCTAAAAATATTTACGGTGGTTCCTTTAATTTACTTGAGCATACACTTCCACAGTATGGTATCGAGACTACATTCGTAGATCCGTTCAACATTGACGAAGTAAAAGCAGCTATTCAGGACAATACAAAAGCACTTTACATCGAGACACTTGGTAACCCGAACTCTGATGTCGTAGATATCGAGACACTGGCAAACATTGCTCATGAGCATAAAATTCCGCTTGTGATCGACAATACATTTGCAACACCATACCTGGTTCGCCCAATTGAGTATGGCGCAGATATCGTTGTTCATTCTGCAACAAAATTCATCGGCGGACATGGAACAAGCATCGGTGGTGTTATCGTTGACAGTGGCAAATTTGACTGGGAAGCATCTGGAAAATTCGCTTCTTTAACAGAGCCGAACCCAAGCTACCACGGTATCAGCTTCACAAAAGCAGTTGGACCGGCAGCTTTCGTTACAAAGATCCGTGCTATCTTACTGCGTGATACAGGAGCAACCATTTCTCCGTTCAACTCTTTCCTGTTTTTACAGGGACTTGAGACACTGTCCTTACGTGTAGAGCGTCACGTAGAGAACGCGCTGAAAGTAGTTCAGTACTTGAACAACCATCCACAGGTAGAGCGTGTACATCATCCGTCTGTATCTGAGGATCCAAGCCAGCAGGCGTTATACAAAAAATATTTCCCGAACGGCGGTGGTTCTATCTTCACATTTGAGATCAAAGGTGATGAGAAGAAAGCAAAAGATTTCATCGACAATCTGGAGTTATTCTCCCTGCTTGCAAACGTTGCAGATGTAAAATCTCTGGTTATCCATCCGGCAACAACTACACACAGCCAGTGCACACCGGAAGAACTTGCTGATCAGGGAATCAAACCAAACACAATTCGTCTTTCCATCGGTACAGAGAATGTGGATGATATCATTCAGGATCTTGATGAAGCTTTCAAAGCAATTCAGTAAAAAAGTGAAAAAAGTATAGAAATTCAGGCGGGTTGTATTACTGCAATCTGCCTGTTAAATTAAATAAAAATATTAAATGTTACTGTAATCCAAACATTAGAAAAAACAGTAAAATGATGTTGGAGTCAAAAGATGCCTTACGAATTGTTCCGTACTTCGTACTCCCACAATTCTACCCAATATTCGCATATCGTGAAGCTGACGCTCCACTTTTATGCTCATATCGGGGTGGGTCATTAAGCCATAAAACCACTCCTGTGCAAGCACATCGTGGTTTCAGGCTTTTGACCCTGGCATCGTGAAATTTTTGTATAAAGTTAAAAAATTGGAGTATGGGAGGTATTTTAAAAAATGAAGTTTTCGAAAAAAAGCAGATATGGACTGACCTCTCTGATCGATTTATCCGTACATTCCAAAAACGGACATGTGGCATTAAACAGCATCGCGGAACGAAATGATATTTCTCCGCAGTATTTGGAGCAGGTATTTGCTGCACTGCGCCGGGCAGGCATTGTCAAAAGTATCAAAGGTCCGCAGGGGGGCTATCTGCTGAATCATCCGGCAGAGAAAATTACTGTGGCTGAGATTCTGGAAGCTCTGGATGGAACTTATCACATTGCAGATGGAGATACGACAGAAGAGGGTGACTGTAAAGGAATTGCAGCGGCCATTCAGACACGGGTAATTGATGAGGTGAACCGTCAGCTGGATCAGATTCTGATGAATCTGACACTGGCAGATCTGGTGAAAGAATATCAGGAATTTGAAAAGTACGACGAAAGTATGTACTATATCTAAAGAAATGTATGCTACTACTTGATTTTTATCAGTAAAAAATACTATAATACTAGGATAACATGAGGTTATATCATGACTGTAAGATACAGGCGATATAATCCGCAGATTCTTGAATAGTATGATAAAAAGGAGACGTAGCCTTTGAATAAAAAAGCAATAATCGCAATGAGCGGCGGCGTTGATTCCAGCGTAGCCGCTTTTTTAATGAAAGAAAAAGGATATGAGTGTATCGGCGCTACCATGAAGCTGTTTCAGAATGAGGATGTGGTTGTATGCAGAGAGCATACCTGTTGTTCTTTGGATGATGTGGAAGATGCCAGAAGTGTGGCCCGGGCACTGGAAATGCCATATTATGTGTTTAATTTTTCGGACCGGTTCAAAGAAGAAGTTATGGAAAAATTTGTATGTTCCTATGAAAACGGATGTACGCCGAATCCATGCATCGACTGTAACCGGTATCTGAAATTTGAAAAATTGTTTCAGCGTGCAAAAGAGTTGTCCTACGATTATGTGGTGACCGGTCATTATGCACAGATTGAATATAATGAGGAAAATGGACGTTATTTATTAAAAAAATCTGTAGATCTGAGCAAAGATCAGAGTTATGTGTTATATTCTCTGACTCAGGATCAGCTGGCGCATGTGCAGTTCCCATTGGGCGGCATGCACAAAACAGAAGCCAGAGAAATTGCGGAAACACAGGGTTTTATCAATGCAAGAAAACATGACAGCCAGGATATCTGTTTTGTTGTGAATGGCAAATATTCAGACTTTATTGAGCAGTATCGGGAAAAAACATATCCAGAAGGTGATTTTGTGGATCTGGAAGGCAATGTACTGGGACGCCATAAAGGAATTATCCGTTATACCATCGGACAGCGAAAAGGGCTTGGTTTATCTTTGAAAGAGTCTATGTATGTCGTTGCAGTTGATCTGACAAAAAATCAGGTGATTTTAGGCAGAAATGAGGATCTGTTCTCCAGAGAACTGGTGGCAAATGACGTGAATCTGATTTCCCTGGATCATATCGAAGGGGAGATGCGTGTGAAAGCAAAGGTCCGCTATCGTCATGAGGAGCAGTGGGCCACTGTGACCCAGCCGGAACCGGACAAGATCCGTGTGGTATTTGATGAGCCGCAGCGGGCGATCACTTGTGGTCAGGCCGTTGTTCTGTATGATGGTGATGTGGTTGTCGGTGGAGCAACGATCATTGAAACCGAAATTGCAAAGCGTTATAGCTAAAATATATGGATAACGAAGCATTTTTATATTTTAGCGGTAAAATACTGGATAAAAGCATACATTTTATCATTATAGTAAGAACAATATGAGAAATGAAATGGGTTGTAAAAGGGGAAGTAAAGCAATGGAATTAGCACAGAAATTAATCCGTGAACATAGTTTAACCAGGGAAGAGTTTGTGGAACTGCTCAAAATGGCAGATGATCCGCAAGTGGATGCATTGCTGGCAGAAGAAGCGGTCCGTATTCGCAAAGAAGTCTATGGCACTGATGTGTATACAAGAGGGTTGATCGAGTTTACCAATTATTGCAAAAATGACTGTTATTACTGTGGAATTCGCAGAAGCAATCAGAATGCAAAAAGGTATCGCCTGACAGAGAATGAGATTTTAGCCTGTTGTGAGAACGGATATGAGTTAGGATTTCGTACCTTTGTTTTACAGGGCGGTGAAGATCCTTATTATAACGATGACCGCATAGTAGATATTGTGCAGAAAATTCATGCCGGTTATCCGGACTGTGCAATCACGTTGTCTATTGGCGAAAAATCTTATGAGAGTTATAAACGGTTCAGGGAAGCAGGGACAGATCGTTATCTGCTCCGTCATGAGACTGCAAACGATGCACATTATCGAAAACTGCATCCGGAGGAAATGAGTCTGGCGGTGCGTAAGCAGTGCCTGTATGACTTGAAGGCACTTGGTTATCAGGTAGGCGCAGGATTTATGGTTGGTTCTCCGGAGCAGACTGCAGAGACACTTGCGGATGATCTGGTATTTTTAAAAGAGCTGGAGCCGCAGATGGTTGGCATCGGCCCATTTATACCGCATCATGATACCATGTTTGCTGATGAGCCGTCTGGAAGTGTTCCGTTGACGTTATTTTTGCTGTCTGTGATCCGTATCATGCTGCCGCATGTGTTGCTTCCGGCAACAACGGCACTTGGAACCGCAGATCCGCTTGGAAGAGAAAAAGGATTGCAGCATGGGGCGAATGTTGTAATGCCAAACCTGTCACCAGTGAAGAATCGCAAACAGTATGATCTGTATGATAATAAAATCTGTACCGGAGAAGAAGCGGCAGAATGTCGGGGATGTCTGGGACGCAGAGTAGAGAGTGTCGGATTTGAACTGGTCAGCGATCGTGGGGATTTCAGGTAATAGAATTTCCAGAGTCGCATAAAAAAACAAAACAATAAAACGAGAATATGCCAAAAGCGGAAAGATATTATCAATTCCAGTGTAATATAATGAATTGATTGAGAAAGAAAAAGGTGAATAGTATGTCAGATATGAGCAGAAATATGGAAGGAAGAGAAGCAGAAGAAATTCTTGATTCCATTCTTGCCGATTATGAGCTGGATCGTACCATTGACAAAATGGAAGATTTTTACGATCAGCCGAATAAAGAAGTTATTATTGATATTATTGAAAAATTATTAAAAATTATTTATCCGGGTTATTACAGAGACCGTGCATACAAAAGTTATCATGCGAACCATCATTTATCAACATTGATCGAAGATGTATTGTATCGTCTCAGCAGACAGATCGCAAAAGTTTCTAAATTCTGTCCGCAGCTGGATGGAAAATGCAGAGAGCAGATTGAAAAAGAAAGTTACGAGATCACGGTAGATTTCCTGCGTCAGATCCCGAAGATCCGCGAGTATCTGGAAGGCGATCTGCAGGCTGCATTGGAAGGCGATCCGGCGGCAAACAGCTACGGTGAGATTATTCTTGCCTACCCGGGCTTATTTGCAATTACTATCAACCGTTTGGCACATGAACTTTTTATCCGTTCCGTTCCGTTGATTCCTCGTATTATGACTGAGTATGCGCACAGTGTAACTGGAATTGATATTCATCCGGGTGCAACGATTGGAAAGCATTTCTTTATCGATCATGGTACAGGTATTGTAGTCGGTGAGACAACGATTATCGGCGATAATGTAAAAATTTATCAGGGTGTCACTCTTGGTGCGTTGTCTACCAGAGGTGGTCAGAAGCTGAAAAATGCAAAACGTCATCCTACCATTGAGGATAATGTGACGATTTATTCCGGTGCATCCATTCTTGGTGGTGAGACAGTGATTGGCAAAGATTCTGTCATCGGTGGTAACGCGTTTATTACAAAGTCTATTCCGGCGGGAACGACGGTAAGCATTAAAGGACAGGAATTGCAGTTCAAGCAGGGTGGAAAGACGACTATGGAGATTAGTAATTTAGATCAGGATGAGAACTGGTTTTATATTATATAAAACGTTTTCGGGTAATTGTGTGGTTTTAGATAGGTTATGAAAAGGGACTCTGCGATTTTGTCTCGCCCGCTAACAATCGCTGGTCGAGAAAAAATAGCCAGAGTCCATTTTTCCAAGACTGTGTGAAAACCACACTGCTTACCCTTACGTTGTGACGCGTATGCGCAGGAAATGCTAGAATAAGGAACACTGTGTTGCATACGCAAATGAAAGATAGTGTGCGATATCGCTGAGCAGAATGTCAGGAGGTACCAAATAATGGATTTAATTGATACGAAATTTCAAGTAGACGAGAGTAAATGTGTGGGCTGCGGTTTATGCCAGCTCGCCTGTCCATCTATGCTGATTGAACTGAATGAACATAAAAAACCAAGTCTGAAACCGGTAAAAAGTATGGACTGGTACGGATGCTGGGGCTGTCAGCATTGCCTGACCGTCTGTCCGAACGGGGCCATCAGTGTGCTTGGTAAAAAGCCGGAAAACAGCCTTCCGTTACCAAGTGATGCGATTTCTACAGATATGGAGCGTCTGGTCTGCAGCCGCCGTTCTTGCCGTCACTACAAAGACGAAAATGTGGATCCGGAACTTTTAAATGAACTGCTTGCAGCACTGGAAGCGACTCCGACTGGCGGAAACAAGCAGAAAATGGAGTTTACGATTATCGATGATCGTGCAGAACTGGACAAGTTACGCAAGATGATCTGTGAAGGTGTGAAAGATCTGAAGAAACAGGGGATTTATCCGTATTCCTGGGACAAGGAGTCCTACGGAATCATGGAAGATCGTGGGCCGCAGGCCATGAACGGAGATATTTATTTCTGCTCAGCACCACATGTCATTATTCCACATATGCCGAAGAAATTTGGCTCTGCAGCAGTAGAAGTTGGAATTACACTGGCTTATTTTGAGCTGTTATGCGAGTCAAAAGGACTTGGCTGTGTGTATCTTGGTTTCCCAATGAATGTTATGAAACTGCTGCCGGATGTCTGGGCGAAACTTGGCATTCCGGAAGATCACTTCGTGGCAACGGCCATGGGATTCGGTTATTCGAAGTTTGAGTATGCCCGCGGTGCACAGAAGAGTGGAAAACAGGCAATTCACCGTTTGAAATTCTAAAGTAAGATTAGGAGGAGGCAAATGGAGAAGAATATTATATATCATGGAAGTAATGTAGAAGTATCGGTTCCTCGTATTCTCCAGAACGGCTTTTATAAAGATTTTGGATACGGTTTTTACTGCACAAGTTATGAAAAGCAGGCGAAGCGGTGGGCACTGACAAGAAGAGGTGCATCTATGGTTAATCGTTATAAATATATGCCAAACGAGGAGTTGAAGGTATTAAAATTTGATAAGATGACAGATGCATGGCTTGATTTTGTAGTAGATTGCAGACGGGGTATTGAACATGATTATGATATTGTTGAGGGACCTATGGCGGATGATCAGATTTGGAATTTTGTAGAAGGATTTATTGATGGTAAAATTCCACGAGATGCCTTTTGGGGATTGGTTAGGTTTAATTATCCTACGCATCAGATTGTGTTTTGTACAGAATCGGTGCTGAAAACGTTGGTTTTTGAAGGGAGCAAGACATTATGATAAATAAGTATTTCCCAGATGAAGAAATAGAAATGAATGATCTATATTTTGTATGTTATATGATAGAGCGTGTGGCTAGGCATATTAAGCAAAAAAATAAGTATGTTGTTAATACAATT
>CAKREL010000068.1 GCA_934317205.1 uncultured Eubacterium sp. | reverse complement strand
CTCATTGAAATTACTTGGTTCCAAAGGAACCACAGGTACACAGGCAAGTTTCTTAGAACTGTTTGAAGGAGATCAGGAAACTATTGATAAGATTGATCCGATGATCGCAGAAAAAATGGGATTCAAAGAGTGTTATCCGGTATCTGGACAGACTTACTCCAGAAAAGTAGATACCAGAGTGTTAAATGTTGTTGCCGGAATCGCTGCAAGTGCACATAAAATGTCAAACGATATCCGTCTGCTTCAGCATCTGAAAGAAGTTGAGGAACCGTTTGAGAAAAACCAGATCGGTTCTTCTGCAATGGCTTACAAGAGAAACCCGATGAGAAGTGAGCGTATCGCTTCTATTTCCAGATATGTGATGATCGATGCTTTAAATCCGGCAATCACATCTGCAACACAGTGGTTCGAGCGTACGCTGGATGATTCTGCAAATAAACGTCTCAGTGTAGCAGAAGGTTTCCTTGCTATTGATGGAGTGTTGGATCTGTGTCTGAATGTCGTAGACGGTCTGGTCGTATATGACAAAGTAATCACAAAACATCTGATGAGCGAGCTGCCGTTTATGGCAACAGAAAACATCATGATGGATGCAGTTAAAAAAGGTGGAGATCGTCAGGAACTTCATGAGAAAATCCGCCAGCTTTCTATGCAGGCAGGTGCAAACGTAAAACAGAATGGTCTGGATAATAACCTTCTGGAACTTATCGCGGCAGATGAGAGCTTCGGACTGACCTTGGAAGAACTGCAGGCAAATATGGATCCGTCCAAATATGTGGGACGTTCACCGCTGCAGGTAGATAACTTCCTGAAAAACCATGTAAATCCGGTTCTGGAGGCAAACAAGGAAATCCTTGGAATGACTGCCGAAATTACGGTTTAATTATCTCAGTCGAGAAGACTCCCACTTCTGCAAGTGGTGAGTAATAACAAGTCTTTCTCAGTGGGAGTACAATCTTCGACTGAGATAAACGCTCCGCGAGGATGTGCAGTGATTCTGAGAAGAATATGTCAGCTTACGCTGACCAGAATCACGCACCAAGTCTCACATGCGTTCGACTTGAATGGTTAAAATTTAATATTTATAAAACGAAATCGAAGAATCCCTCTGCAACAGCTAGCCGTTCGTTCCCTTCGCTTTGCATCGGTTTTATCGCGCTCACTCCCACTTTCTATAGAAGCTGGTCAGTTCCCGTTCGCGCAAAACTCGCAAAGCTCAGTCACTTACGAAATCGCTTGTTGCAGAAGGATTCTTCGATTTTGCTTTAAACATCCCCAAAATTATTCCATTTCCTCATCGGAAGTTTTGTGCTGCCGTTCATATTCCGTGGGTGGCATTCCCATCTGTTTGTGGAACACACGGGAAAAATACAGACTGTTATCAAAGCCGACGGATTCTGCAATATCGATCATGGACATCTCATTGTGTGTCAGCAGATAGCAAGCCTGCTTGATCCGGTATTCGCTTAAGAATTCTTTCGGTGATTTTCCAAGTACTGCCTGAAATGCCCGGCAAAGGTAACTTCGGCTTAATCCCACGTAGGCCGCCATATCATTAACGGTGATCGGTGAACCATAATTTGAGGAAATGTACTCGATTGTTTTGATAACATAACTTTCTTTTCTGCTTAACTTGTTTTTCTTTTCTGCTTCCCGCATATAGATAGCAAGGAGCATGTACAGGTAACCTGCCATTTCTACAGAATTAATAAAGTCATTTCCGCGGGCATTATAAATCTGATTCATACGCTGTCCAATTTCCCCACTGTGAATATTGTTATATGTTACCGGAAAGGAAGATGTGAAACGTGTGGCTTTCAGAATGGATGGTGCATCGTTTCCTGTAAATCCAATCCAGGAGTATTCCCACGGATCTTCTTTATCTGCATAATACCAGACTTCGTGGTTTGGATAGATCAGAAAAGAATCACCGGCCTTGAGCGTATATAGTTTTCCGTTGCAGTGATAGTATCCTTTTCCGGTCAGAATATGGTGAATCAGATAGTGGTCCTTCGTGCCGGGACCCCAGTGATGATTTGTGTCACATTTTTGATGGCCAACATTACAGACAGACAGAGAAAAAAGTTCATATTTGCGTATTTTATAAGAATCTTTGTAAAAATCACTCATTTTTTTGCCTCCCTTACTAAAATCAGATTAGCATAGTTAAATAAAAAAAACAACATTTTTACATATTTTGCACACATTTCCATATAGGAATTTAGAGTAAAAGAAAGTACAATGAAAATAAAAAACGGTATGGAGGGGTTCGATGAAAGAGCAGTTATTAAAAGAATTTAAGGAAAAATTTGGCAGTGAAGGCGACATCCGCAGCTATTTTGCACCTGGCCGGGTAAATCTGATCGGTGAGCATACCGATTATAATGGTGGACATGTATTTCCATGTGCATTAACGATCGGTACTTACGCAATTGTAAGAAAGCGTGAAGACCGTAATTTCCGTTTTTATTCCACAAACTTTGAGAGTCTTGGCGTGATCGAGGCGAGTCTTGATAATCTGAAATATGACAAAGCTCTGGACTGGACCAATTATCCACTTGGAGTCGTATGGGCTTTCATTGAGAAAGGTTACCCGGTAGATTACGGTTTTGATATGTTGTTATTCGGAAATATTCCAAATGGCTCCGGACTTTCTTCCTCTGCTTCCGTTGAAGTTGTAACCGGTGTTGCATTACGTGATCTCTTTGGATATAACGATATTTCCATGATCGACATTGCATTATTCGGACAGTATTCCGAAAATAACTTTAATGGAGTTAACTGCGGTATCATGGATCAGTTTGCAATCGCAATGGGTAAAAAAGATCAGGCAATCTTCCTTGATACCAGTGATCTTTCTTATACTTATGCACCAATCAAACTGGCAAATGAGAAAATAGTTATCGCTTGCAGCAACAAAAAACGTGGTCTGGGCGATTCTAAATACAATGAGCGCCGTGCAGAATGTGAGGAAGCTCTGGCAGAACTTCAGACAAAACTTGATATCAAAGCACTTGGCGAACTTTCCGAGGAAGAGTTTGAGGCAAACAAAGGTCTGATCAAAAGTGAAGTACGTCAGCGTCGTGCAAAACATGCAGTTTATGAAAATCAGCGTACATTAAAGGCAGTAGAGGCACTGAAAGCAGGTAACCTGGAAGAATTTGGTAAACTGATGAATGCTTCTCATGTATCTTTACGTGATGATTATGAAGTAACGGGTATTGAGCTTGATACACTGGTTGAGAATGCCTGGGAACAGGAAGGCGTTATCGGTTCCCGCATGACAGGTGCCGGTTTCGGTGGTTGTACTGTTAGTATTGTGAAAACAGACTGTGTAGATAAATTCATTGAAAACGTAGGAAAAGCATACCTGGAGAAAATTGGTTATGCAGCAGATTTCTATGTGGTAGAAATCGGTGATGGCGGAAGAGTCTTAGAGTAAAAACAGACAGAAGTAATATATCATAGGGTATTCTTGAATAAAACTGAGAAGTGGCAGATATTTGGAACATGTATCATGAGGAGGAACATACGAAATGTCTGATTTATATGTAGCAAGACTGGTGCAGTACGGACTGGAGTCCCACTTAATCCCGCAAGAAGAGCGGATTTACAGCACAAACCAGATTCTTGAAGTAATGAAAAAAGATGATTATGAGGCACCGACAGCCGAAGAAGTCGGCACAGAGATTGATCTGGCAGATACGTTAAACCATTTGCTGGATGAAGCTTTAGAGAGCGGTGTATTAGAAGACGGCGGCGTGGTATCCAGAGATTTGTTTGATACAAAACTGATGAACTGTCTGACACCGCGCCCGGCGCAGGTAATAGCAAAATTCCGGGAGGATTATGCGCAAGATCCGAAGAAAGCGACTGATAATTACTATAACTTCAGTGTAGCGACGAATTATATCCGCAAGGATCGTATTGCAAAAGACCGCCGTTGGAAGGTGCCGTCTGAGTATGGTGAAATCGACATTACCATCAACTTAAGTAAACCGGAAAAGGATCCGAAAGCTATTGCAGCTGCAAAACTGGCAAAACAGTCCGCATATCCGAAATGCCAGCTTTGTGTGGAAAATGAAGGTTATGCAGGTCGCCTGAATCATCCTGCCCGCCAGAATCATCGTATTATTCCTATTACCATCAACGGTGGGAACTGGGGCTTCCAGTATTCTCCGTATGTATATTATAATGAGCATTGCATTGTATTTAATGGCGAGCACACACCGATGAAGATCGAGCGTGCAACTTTCCGTAAGCTGTTTGATTTTGTAAAACAGTTTCCACACTATTTCCTGGGATCCAATGCAGACTTGCCAATTGTCGGCGGTTCTATTTTGAGTCACGATCATTTCCAGGGTGGACATTATACGTTCGCTATGGAAAAAGCAGAGTTCGAGAAAACAATTACAATTCCCGGATTTGAAGATGTGGAAGCCGGAATCGTACACTGGCCGTTATCTGTCATTCGTATCAGAAGCAATGATGATGAAAGACTGGTAGAATTGGCAGATCATATTTTAAAAGCATGGCGTGGATATACAGATGAAGAAGCATTTGTTTTTGCACAGACAGATGGTGAACCACACAATACGATCACACCGATCGCGCGTATGCGTGATGGTAAATATGAGCTGGATCTGGCATTGCGTAACAATATCACCACAGAGGAGTGTCCGCTTGGAGTATATCATCCGCATGCAGAACTGCATCACATCAAAAAAGAAAATATCGGTCTGATTGAGGTTATGGGACTGGCTGTATTACCGGCCCGTCTGAAAAATGAGATGGATGTACTGGCTGAGTATATTCTGGAAGGAAAAGACATCCGTTCCAATGAGACAATTGAGAAGCATGCAGACTGGGTAGAATCTTTCTGTGATCAGTATACGTTTACAAAAGAAAATGTGGAAGAAATTCTGCAGCAGGAAATCGGAAAAGTATTTGTAAAAGTTCTGGAAGATGCAGGTGTATACAAATGTACGGAAGACGGTAGAAAAGCATTTGACAGATTTATTGCAAGTTTATAGAATATAACTATTCAGGGCAGGCATTGTAAATGGAATTTTGCAGCCTGTTTCTGAAGTGTTATAAAAAATGTATATATAAGGAGGAAATTAGTATGCATATTTTAGTAACCGGAGGCGCCGGCTATATCGGCAGTCATACATGTGTGGAGTTGTTAAACGCAGGCTATGAAGTAACTGTAGTAGATAATCTTTACAATTCCAGTGAAAAAGCACTGGAGCGTGTACAGGAAATTACAGGTAAGACAGTGAAATTTTACAAAGCAGATATTCAGGACGCAGATGCCATGAACAAAGTTTTTGATGAGAATAAGTTCGATGCTGTTATCCATTTCGCAGGATTAAAAGCAGTTGGTGAGTCTGTTGCAAAACCAATCGAATATTACCAGAATAATATCGGCGGAACACTTGTACTGACAGATGTTATGCGTCATCACGGATGCAAAAATATCATCTTCAGTTCTTCCGCAACTGTATATGGTGATCCTGCTATGATTCCAATCACAGAAGAGTGCCCGAAAGGAACATGCACCAATCCGTATGGCTGGAGCAAGAGTATGCTGGAACAGATTCTGACAGATATCCACACTTCTGATCCGGAGTGGAATGTAGTGCTGCTTCGTTACTTTAATCCGATCGGAGCGCACAAGAGCGGCAAGATTGGTGAGGATCCGAAAGGTATCCCGAACAATCTGCTTCCATATGTAGCTCAGGTTGCAATTGGTAAATTAGAATGTCTGGGTGTGTTTGGCGATGACTATGATACTCCGGATGGAACCGGTGTGCGTGATTATATCCATGTCGTAGATCTGGCACTTGGTCATGTAAAAGCTGTTGAGAAGTTGGCAGATAATGAGGGTGTATCCATTTACAATCTCGGTACAGGAAACGGATACAGTGTACTTCAGGTGGTTCATGCATTTGAGAAAGCATGCGGACATGCTATTAACTATGCAATTAAACCGCGTCGTCCGGGCGATATTGCTATGTGCTACTGTGATCCGGCAAAAGCAAAGAGAGAGCTCGGCTGGGAGGCTCAGTATGGCATTGAGGATATGTGTGCTGATTCTTGGAGATGGCAGAGCCAGAATCCGAACGGATATGCTGACTGAAAGGTTTTTTGATTGAATGAATGATTACAGGATAACACAGCAGGTAAAACGAAAATCCAAGCCATTTGCAAAAGTACTGTCAGTTATGATGGTAATACTGGCTGTAGTGCTGATTCTTTTGGCAATTATGTTTGACACAGGTTTGATGCTGCCAGCGTTTTTGTTTGCTGTGCTCTATTATGTTTTTTCCATCAACGGTGATAAAGAATACGAATATACAATGGAAAACGGTACATTGACTATCGATGTGATCCATGGAAAACGCCGTCGCAAGACTGCGCATACGCTGATGTTGAAAGACATTGAAGTAGTTGCACCAAACTGGCATGAGGCAGTTGCAAAATACCGTAAGAATGGCGGTACAGAGAGTCTGAAAAAGTATGACTATACATCTTATAATGATGATATCCCATACTATACAATGATCACATATGAGAACGATCATAAGATTAAGCTGCTCTTAGATTTAAATCATAGCATGCTGGAGGCAATCAAACGTGTTTACCCACAGAAGGTGTATATGCAATGAAAAAAGCAAAAGGTAAAGTGGAATTACGGTATTATGACATTCAGCAGGAGGAATTCCTGATTGCATTGCAAAACCGGAACTGGCAGAACAAATACCAGACGGAAGCGGACAGCCTGCATTTTCATAACTTGCTGGAAATCGGCATTTGTACACAGGGGCATGGGACTATGCGTCTGGAAGATAATGTGGTTTCATATGAGGCTGGAATGATAACAGTTATTCCGGCAAATTTTCCACACAATACGATTCCGCAGGGTGAGGCTGGCAATACATGGGCATATCTGTTTGTGGATCCGGAAAAGATTCTTGCGGCATTTTATCCGGATGATATTTTGCTTCAACAGAGACTTCTGGAAAATATTCATCGGCAGACGTTTCTCGGAAAAGAGACAGAAGTACCGAATTTAAAAAATGTGATCACCTGCATTTTAAACGAAATGAGCCATACACCGGAATTTTATCGTGAATGTGTACGCGGACTGTCTCTGTCGCTGCTTTTGATGATCGCACGTCTGAGCTCTAAAAAAGATATCGGGCAGGAGATGTTGCGTCAGAAAAATGGATTTGATCAGATTCGCCCGGCACTGGAATGTATCAGAGATAAATATGCTACGCCAATGAAGATTGCGGAGATTGCATCTGTATGTCATATGAGTGAGTCGCATTTCCGGCGTCTGTTTGAGGAAAATCTTGGTATGACACCGGTAGATTATCTGAATCAGGTGCGTATCAAAAAAGCCTGTGACCTGATTCGTAAGACCGGTTATTCCATGGAGGAAATTGCCGTTAAAGTAGGATTTTCCACAACATCGACATTTAACAGGAATTTTAAACGGATCATAGGTACATCGCCATATCACTGGAAAAAATCGCCGGAAAATTTCGAAACCAGACTGGCAGATTTTAATATTTTGGTGGAAAAAGGCTGGTAATTGGCAAAATAACGAAAAAAAGAGGAATCATATGTGCAAAAAGTGTGAAAAGAAGCATTTTTTGACATGTGATTCTTTTTTTACATAGATACCATCTGGTAATTGGTAAAACTATCGAAAAGAATTTCTAAAAAGTTCGTGAAAAAAACGAAAAAATGAAAGAATATGTATAAAACAGAAGAAAAAATGCGAAAAAAGTAAAAAAAGAAAGCACAAATCGTTAAAAAATATGCAAAGTGACGGCTAAAAGTCATAAATGCATATTTTTTGAGGGAAAATGCTCACAACACTATATATGTGTATAGTATAATATGTACATCTTGATGCAGGAGATTAAACATAATTTGAATAATATGAACAAATGAGTTTTATGCATCAGAAGTATTTCATGAGGAGGAGAAAACATGAAAAAGAAAGTAATTTCACTTATGCTGGTTGGAGCTATGGTAGCTTCTATGGCAGCATGCGGAAGCAATGGTGGTAGCAACGACGCAGCAAAAGGTGACGCATCCGCAACAGAAGAAAGCGGTGCAAGCGAGGGTGGCAACACATTAACAGTTTGGACATGGGATCCGGCATTCAACATTCCGGCAATCAAAGAAGCTGGAAGAATGTACAAAGAGGATATGGGACATTCTGATTTCAAACTCAAAGTAGTTGAGACATTGTCCGATGACTGCGAGAAAAAACTTATTTCTGCAGCTCAGTCCGGAGACCTTTCTACATTACCGGATATCGTTCTGATGCAGGATAACTCCTACCAGAAATTCGTATCCATTTATCCGGAAGCATTCACAGATCTGACAGATTCTGGAATTGATTTCTCACAGTTTGCAGCTGGTAAACTTTCCTACTCTACAGTAGATGGAAAGAACTACGGTGTTCCGTTTGATAACGGTGCTGTAATCGGTGCTTACAGAACAGATATTCTTGAAGAGGCTGGATATACAGTTGCAGATCTGACAGATATTGACTGGAATCAGTTTATCGAGATCGGTAAAGCTGTAAAAGAGAAAACTGGCAAATACATCTTATCAGGACAGGCTGATTCTCCGGATATGATCATGGAGATGCTTCAGTCAGCAGGAGCTTCCCTCTTTGATGAAGATGGAAAACCGGCTATGACAGACAATGATGCATTAAAAGAGTGTATCGAAATCTACAAAACAATGGTAGAAGAGGGTATTTACTACGAAGTAAACAGCTGGGATGAGTATGTAACATCTATTACAGGTGGTTCTACTTGTGGTGTTATCAATGGTAACTGGATTTCTGCTACAATCATGGGTATGAAAGATACAGAAGGCAAATGGGAAATTACAAACATGCCGAAATTAGTTAAGACACCAAATGCAACAAACTACTCTAATAACGGTGGTTCTTCCTGGTATATTACAGACAACTGCAAGAACAAAGATCTGGCAATTGACTTCTTAAAGAGCACATTTGCTGGAAGCACAGAGTTCTATGATAATGTTCTTAAACTGACAGGAGCAATCGCTACATATGCACCGGCAGCTGAGTCTGAAGCTTATGCTCAGGAGGTACCGTTCTATAACAACCAGCAGATCTACAAAACAATCGTGGATTTCTCTGTTAAGACACCGACAAACAATACAAGCCCATACTACTATGATGGACGTAATGCAATCGGTACACAGATCCAGAACATTATCCAGGGTGCAGATGTTGATTCTGCTATCGCAGATGCTCAGGCAGAAGTAGAATTTACAATGAGTGAGTAATCTTATCTGTGAATAGTTACAATTTGAATTTTTGAAATATGCGGGGGACTGCCTGGCAGTTCCCCGAATATTATTTGCGAAGGGGGTTTTGAGGTGAAACCTAAGAAAAAAGGCATGACCTTAGTTGCAAAGCAGAAAGCAGCTGGCTGGGCTTTCCTGATTCCAGCATCTGCTATGATTGCAATTATGAGCTTTTTCCCGATGGTAAAAGCATTCATCCTTTCCTTACAGACAGGTAAAGGAGCCGCAATGCGTTTTGCCGGATTTACAAACTATGCACGTATGTTCCAGGACAAAGTGTTTTTACGCTCTGTAGGAAATACATTTTTCTACCTGATAATCCAGGTACCGATCATGCTTGTGCTTGCTATTTTACTTGCACAGCTGTTAAATAACAGAGATCTTAAATTGAGAGGTTTTTTCCGTACATGTGTATTCTTGCCATGTGCAACATCTCTGGTTTCTTATGCATTAATTTTCCGTTTCCTGTTCGCTCAGGATGGTTTTGTAAATAATGCATTAGTTGGACTCGGCATTCTAGATCATGGATATAACTTCCTGGGAAATGCCATGAGTGCGAAAATCGTAATTATTATTGCGTTGGTATGGAGATGGACAGGTTACAATATGGTATTCTACCTGGCCGGCTTACAGAATATTGAGTACTCCGTATATGAGGCAGCCAAAATTGATGGAGCCAATGGATGGAAAACATTCTGGAGTATCACTGTACCATTGTTAAAACCGACAATTATTATGACATTTATTATGTCTATTAATGGTACATTACAGTTGTTTGATGAGTCAGTCAACCTGACAAATGGTGGACCTGCAAATTCAACTATTACAATGTCACATCATGTATATAATACCGTATTCTTACGTACACCGAACTTTGGATATGGTTGTGCATTGTCATTCTTTATATTTGTACTTGTAGCAATCCTTGCATTTATCAATATGAAAGTAGGTGATACACGTGACTAAACAGAAAAACAAATCAATGATTCAGCGTCGTCTGATCCCTACTTATATTTTTCTTGGAATTGTGTCACTGATCTCCGTATTTCCTTTTTACTGGATGATCATGGCAGCAACAAACAATTATGTAGATATTTCCAAAGGTAAATTGACTTTTGGAGTCTATGCAGCAGAGAACTTTAGAAATTTGATTGAACAGCAGCCACTGGGTCTGGCAATGAAGAATTCATTTATATATGCGATTTCAGTTACAGTCATTTGTTTATTTATTTGTTCTTTGGCTGGTTACGGATTTGAGGTTTATCATGACAAGTGGAAAGACAGATTATTCTCCGTTCTGCTTCTTGGTATGATGATTCCGCAGGTAGCAACTATGATTCCGTTATTCCAGATGTTCAGTAAAGCACATTTATTGAATACAATTCCTGGATTTTTCCTGCCAATCATTTCAACGCCGTTTATGATCATGATGTTCCGACAAAATTCGAGATCATTCCCGGTAGATATTATTGAGGCAGCACGTATCGACGGATTGAACGAGATTCAGATTTTCTTCCAGATGTATATGCCGGTTATGAAATCTACTTATGCAGCAGCAGCCGTTATTACATTCATGAATGCATGGAATGCATATCTGTGGCCGAAGATCTGTATGACAAATGGTCAGTCTCTGAATATGGTTATGTTAATTGCAAATATGACTGGTGGTTATAAACTTGATTATGGTATGATTATGATGGGTGTATTATTCTGTTCTATTCCTACTATGGTTATCTTCTTTATCCTTCAGAAACAGTTTGCAGAAGGTATTACAGGTGCCGTTAAATAATGACAAAATAAATAGTCGTATCAAATATAATATTGCAATTTATGCAACCCCACGGTGGTTTCGCCGTGGGGTTTTTCAAACAGAACATAATCGGGAGTATTTTTCGGTTTTATTAAATGTTAAGTTCAGAAAGGAAATGAAGAATGAGTGTGAAATTTGATCGTTTATGTTATGGCGGAGATTACAATCCGGATCAGTGGCTGGAGTATCCTGAAATATTAGAAGAGGATATCCGTCTGATGAAGAAAGCACATGTTAATACAGTTTCTCTCGGTATTTTTGCATGGGCAAAATTGGAGCCGGAAGAAGGAGTATATGATTTTGACTGGATGGAAGAAATCATTAACCATTTGTATGAAAATGGAATTTATGTATTTCTGGCTACTCCGTCAGGTGCGCGTCCGCATTGGCTGGCTGACCGTTATCCGGAAGTACTGCGCGTCACTGAGATGCGTCAGAAAAATATCTTCGGACAGCGTCACAACCATTGCTACACATCTCCGATCTACCGTCAGAAAGTACGCCAGATGAATATGAAGCTGGCAGAGCGTTTTGGAGATCATCCAGGTGTGCTGATGTGGCATATTTCTAATGAGTACGGTGGAGAGTGCCACTGCCCATTGTGTCAGAGTGCATTCCGTGGCTGGTTAAAGAAAAAATACAATAATGATATCAAAGAAGTAAACCATAAGTGGAATACTGCTTTCTGGAGTCATGATTACCAGAATTTTGATCAGATCGAGAGCCCGACACCACTGGGTGAGACATCCATTCACGGATTGGTTCTGGATTGGAAACGTTTTGTAAGTGATCAAAGTATTGATTTCTGCAAAGCAGAGATCCAGGCATTGCGTGATGCAGGAAATCATAAGCCGGTTACAACCAATCTGATGTATAATTTCTCTACGATTAATTATCATGAGATGGCAAAAGTACTGGATGTAGTATCCTGGGATAATTATCCGCAGTGGCACAAAGGACCGGAACGTCTTGTTGCTATGGATAACGGCATGCAGCATGATATTATGCGTACGTTAAAGAAAGAGCCATTTATCCTGATGGAATCCTGCCCGGGACCGACGAACTGGCAGTCTGTCAGCAAATTGAAACGTCCGGGAATGTTGGAGACAGCTTCCTTGCAGGCAGTAGCGCATGGATCAGACAGCGTTATGTATTTCCAGATCAGAAAAGGTCGTGGCGGATTTGAAAAATTCCATGGAGCCCTGATCGACCATTATGGAAAAGAGGACGAGCGGACTTATCAGGAGTGTACGGAAGTTGGTGCGGATCTTGAGCAGATCGATGAACTGAAACATTCCGATGTAAAAGCAGATGTGGCTGTTATATATGACTGGGAAAACCGCTGGGCTGTAGAAGAAGCACAGGGACCGCGTAATAAAGGCATGTTTTATAAAGAGACAGTAGAAAAGCATTATTATGCATTCCGTAAATTAGGCCTTAATGTGGATCTGCCGGATATGACGCAGGATCTTGATGGATACAAGATCGTGGTTGCACCGATGCTCTATATGTTCCGTGCCGGGTTTGAAGAGAAAGTACGTAAATTTGTGGAAAATGGTGGCACATTTATTATGACTTACTGGAGTGGTGTGGTAGATGAGAACGATCTGTGTGTACTTGGTGGCACACCGGGCGGTCTGATGGATGTCATGGGACTGCGCAGCACAGAAATTGATGCACTGTATGACGGTGAGACGAATGTAGTCAAAGCAGTTGTTGGTGACGTATCCTATCAGTGTGAGCGTTTCTGCCAGCTTGTAGATATCAAGACTGCTGAGCCATTATTTGTATATGGCGAGGATTTCTATGCAGGTACTCCGGCGATGACTGTCAATGAGTTTGGTAAAGGAAAAGCATATTATGTGTGTGCGGATGCTGAGCAGAAATTCTTTGATAACGTGTATGAAGAGATTGTGACAAAAGCAGGGGTTGAAAGACCGCTGAAACAGGCAATTCCGGAAGGAATCGAGGTCTCTACAAGACAGAGTAATGGTGTGGAATATATTTTTATCCAGAACTTTAATAAGGTTCCAACAGCATTTACACCAGAACTTAACGGTGCGCAGGTGCTCTTTGGTGAAGTTACCGGGGAGATGAAACCGTTCTCTACGATTATTCTGAAACGGTAGGATTTTTTCGGGAATTTATAGAATTAAAAATTAATATTCATTTTTTTTACGAAATCGGGGAATCTTTCTACGACAGCTAGACGTTCGTTACCTTTGTTTTGCTTCGGTTTTATCGCGCTCGCTTCCAACTCCTATAAAAGCTGGTCGTTTCCCGCTCGCGCAAAACT
>CAKREL010000067.1 GCA_934317205.1 uncultured Eubacterium sp. | reverse complement strand
ATTCTGTATTGCAGTCTGTTTTTATTCATGTTATACTGGCAGAAATTTGTTGAAGTAACGTAATAAAGGAGATTGATTTTATGAACGCAAACACAATTGGAATGCTGATCATCATGATTATCTATCTGGGTGTTATGGTATGGATTGGCGTTCTTTTTTCCAAGAGAAACAATGACACCAGTGATTTTTATCTGGGTGGTCGAAAACTCGGTCCGATCGTAACAGCCATGAGTGCCGAAGCATCCGATATGAGCAGCTGGCTGCTGATGGGACTTCCGGGTGTCGCATATCTGTCAGGCTGTGCTGAAGCGGGATGGACCGCCATCGGACTTGCCATTGGAACTTACTTAAACTGGCTTATCGTTGCAAAACGTCTGCGCCGCTATTCCCACAAAGCAAACAATTCTATTACGATCCCGTCCTTTTTTGCAAACCGCTACCGGGATAAAAGTAACTCCCTGCTGGCGATTTCAGCTATTATGATCGTAATTTTCTTTGTACCGTATACCGCATCCGGATTTGCAGCCTGTGGCAAACTGTTTGCCACACTGTTCGGCGTTCCGTATATGCCTGCCATGATCGTGAGTGCCGTCATCATCGTAGCTTATACTTCTCTCGGTGGTTTTCTGGCAGCAAGTACTACAGACCTGATCCAGAGTATCATTATGACTGGTGCCCTGATCGTTGTCCTGATCTACGGCATACATATGGCTGGTGGACTTGATGCTGTAATTGTAAATGCTGAATCTTTAAAAGGTTATCTGAGTATGACCTTGTCCCATGATGCAGCAACAGGCGGAACTACTCCATACAATGGCCTGACCATTGCATCCACATTGGCATGGGGCTTAGGTTACTTTGGAATGCCACACATCCTCCTGCGTTTCATGGGTATCGAAGACGAAAATAAATTAAAAACATCCCGACGCATTGCTTCCGTCTGGGTTGTCATTTCCATGTTTATTGCAATTTTTATCGGTATCATTGGAAATGCAATGACAAAAGCAGGCACAATGGATGTTCTGGAAGGTTCCTCACAGGCCGAGACACTGATTGTCAGAACCGCTGTTCTTCTGAGCAATCATGGATTCTTTGCTGTACTCATGGCAGGTCTGATCCTTGCCGGTATTCTTGCAAGTACAATGTCCACCTCCGATTCACAGCTTCTGGCTGCATCTTCCAGTATTTCAGAGAATTTGCTGCATGACTGTTTTGGCATCAAATGCACCAAAAAGCAATCCATGCTGATAGCACGTATCACCGTTTTGGTCATTGCTGCATTCAGCGTATTCCTGGCACGCAATCCGGACAGTTCCGTTTTCCGTATTGTATCCTTCGCTTGGGCCGGTTTTGGTGCTACCTTCGGTGCAGTCATGTTGTTTGCACTGTTCTGGAAACGTTCCAACCGAAATGGTGCTCTTGCCGGAATGATTGTCGGCGGTGCCATGGTATTTATCTGGAAATTCCTGATCGCACCACACGGAGGACTGCTCGGCATCTATGAACTGCTGCCGGCGTTCCTGTGTTCCGCAGCTGCTATCGTAATTGTCAGCCTGCTGACAGCTCCGCCATCACAGGAAATTATCGATGAATTTGAAAACGTATAAACAAATTTATATTGAAAAAAAACAAAAATCTGCGACAATAATATTAATTGTCGCAGATTTATTTCGTTTAACCCAAAAAAAAGGAAGGTAACATCATGAATTCACATTTAAAAATGCCAGCACTTGCAATTTTTGACATGGACGGTCTCATTTTTGACACTGAGCTTCTTTTCATGACAACCAAAGACGGCGTCATGAAAGAATACGGTTATACTCAGCAAAAAGATGATTACATACACACGCTCGGCACCTGCGGACAGCAGCTGCTGGACATTCTGCACAGACTCTACGGAGATGATTACCCTGCTGAAGAAATCAGCCTGAAATGCCGCACACTTGTAACTGAAAAAATCCGACGTAACGGTCCTCCGGTAAAACCTGGCATCCCAGAACTTCTTTCCTGGTTTGCCGCCAACAATATTCCATGCTGTGTAGCATCATCTACCAGGCATGATATTGTTGCAGAATATTTGCATCTCGCAAAACTCGATACATATTTTTCTTTTATTATTGGTGGAGATCAGGTTTCGCGTTCCAAGCCAAATCCGGATATTTTCCTTATGGCCTGCCGTTGTGCTGATATCAGCCCGGAAGATGCAATTGTACTGGAAGATTCAGAAAATGGCATTTCTGCTGCATATAATGCAAATATTCCGGTAATCTGTATCCCTGATTTAAAAGTACCTGCCGAAGACATCGCCAAAAAAACTGCGGCGATCGTACCGACCGCCGCAGATGTGATTCAATTATTCAACTAACTGATTCCTGTTTTTCATCTGATTAGATATTTTTCATCAGATTTACCATTTCAATTGCAGAACAAGCCACATCGTAGCCCTTGTTTCCGGCTTTTGTACCGGCACGCTCAATTGCCTGCTCAATATTATCTGTTGTCAGAATACCAAAGAGTGTCGGTACACCGGTTTCAAGGCCTACCATAGCGGTTCCTTTACTTACCTCAGCACATACATAATCATAATGACTGGTAGATCCTTTGATTACTGCGCCCAGGCAAAGAACTGCATCGTATTTTCCGGAAGCAGCCATTTTTTTTGCAACGATCGGGATTTCAAATGCACCCGGAACCCATGCCAGATCAATATCCTCATCTTTGACACCGTGACGCACGCATGCATCCTGTGCACCGCCAACCAGTTTTGATACAATAAACTCATTAAAACGTGCTGCTACAATACCGATTTTAATACCTTCTGCTACTACATTTCCTTCTAAAATTCTCATTTTCTTATCCTCCTAAATTCTTAATTTTATTCGTAATCTGTCATATGATCCATTTTTTCCTGTTTTGTTTTCAGGTAAAAATAGTCAAATTTCTGCGCTTTAATCTGGATCGGCACGCGCTCTTCGATCGTGATACCATAACCTGCAAGACCTGTGATCTTTGTCGGATTATTTGTCAGCAGACGCAGGCGTTTTGCTCCGATATCACGCAAAATCTGTGCACCAACTCCATACTCACGCATATCTGCAGGAAATCCAAGTTTAATATTGGCTTCTACTGTATCATAACCCTGCTCCTGCAATTCATAGGCTTTTAATTTATTGATCAGACCAATGCCACGGCCTTCCTGACGCAGATATAAAAGTACACCTCTGCCCTCTTTGGCAATTGCTTTCATAGCTGCATCCAGCTGCTCTCCACAGTCACAACGGCTTGAACCAAACACGTCACCGGTCAGGCACTCAGAATGTACCCGGCAAAGTACCGGCTCACCATCTGTCACGTCACCCATAACAAGAGCCACATGATGGTCACCATTTAAAATATTTTCATATCCGTAAATTTCAAAATCACCATATTTTGTCGGTAATTTTGCATCTGCTTCTCTGCGGATCAGACTTTCGTGACGCAGACGGTATTCAATCAGATCAGCAATCGTGATCACAGTAAGATCATGTTTTTCCGCAAACTCAAGTAATTCCGTTGTGCGCATCATAGTTCCATCTTCACGCATGATCTCACAGCAAAGTCCACACGGTTTCAGACCGGCAAGTTTTACCAGATCTACCGTTGCCTCTGTATGTCCGTCACGGACAAGCACTCCACCTTCTTTTGCACGAAGTGGGAACATATGACCAGGTCTGCGGAAATCTGCCGGTTTTGCATCTGCTTCTACACTTTTCAATGCTGTGTAGGAACGCTCTGCTGCTGAAATACCGGTTGTCGTATCTACATGATCGATGGAAACTGTAAATGCTGTACAATGATTATCAGTATTGACATTTACCATCTGCTCAAGGCCCAGTTTATCGCAAAGTTCCCCACTCATCGGCATACAGATCAGACCCTTTGCCTCACACGCCATAAAATTCACATTCTCCTGTGTTGCAAATTCTGCCGCACAGATCAGATCTCCTTCATTCTCTCTGTCCGGATCATCAATAACCAGAATGACTTTTCCATCCCGTAAATCCTGCAATGCTTCTTCTACTCTTCCAATTTCTTTAGCCATTTTTATCCTCCTGTCAGAACCCATACGTTCTTAAAAATTCTTCTGTGATCTTACTTTCTTTTTTCGTATCTGCTTCCTCTTTCCCATTGGTCGGGCAAAGCAGTTTTTCTACATATTTTCCAATGATATCACATTCCAGATTCACAATATCTCCAACCTTTCGGTCATGTAATGCAGTCACCTGCTGTGTATGCGGAATAATGGATACCTTAAAACAATGTGCATCGACATATGCCACCGTCAGGCTGATGCCATCGATCGTGATCGATCCTTTCTCCACGATATAACGAAGCAGCTCTGGTTTTGCTGCGATTGTATACCAGATTGCATTGTCATCTGGCTCTATGCGTTGAACCGTCCCGGTTCCATCGATATGACCGGATACGATATGACCTCCGAATCTTCCATTTGCAGGCATCGCCCGCTCCAGATTAACGCTTGCTCCACAGCTTAACTGTCCCAGCGAACTGCGATCCATTGTTTCTGCCATAACATCGGCTGTATAATAACTTCCACCCATACTTGTAACTGTCAGGCACACACCATTTACTGCTATACTGTCGCCGATCCGGCTTCCTTCCAGCACTGTTTTACAACCGATGGTCAACACACAGGATCTGGCACCGCGCCGCACATTCTGAATGGTTCCTACCTCTTCCACTAATCCTGTAAACATGTCTTACCCTTTCTTCTTTCCATGCACTTTTTGTCTGTAACTCCAAAAAAGCGGGAGTCATCTCTCATCTGATATATCCAACGATACAAAAATCTTCTCCGAGCTGCTCAATTTTCATATGTTTCAGCTCAATTGCATCTGCCATACGTTCTCTTCCAATGCCTTCCACCGGAGAGCGGGCGTCCATGCCGCCAATCAGCTTTCCGGCAATATACGCATATACCTTATTTACAATGCCATCTTCCAGTGCAGAAGCATTTAGTGTACCACCGCCTTCCAGCAAAATACTGTCAATGTTCTGCTCTCCAAGTTTTTTTATCAATTCTACCAGATTGACTCCATGTGCACCTTCTGTCCCGATGATCTGGATTCCGGCCTCTCTCAGTTTATTTATTTTTTCCTGTTTTCGCTCTTCCTTCAGTACTGACGCACTGCATGCAACGATTGTTTCGATTTCTTGTGCCGTTTTCACGATCTGACTGTCTAATGGAATATGCAAATTAGAATCACAGATGATACGAACTGGATTTACACCACCTTCTACTCTGCAATTAAGCATCGGATCATCTGCCAGAACAGTTCCGATTCCTGCCATAATGCCCCGGTAACGTCCCCGCATCCGATGCACCTGCTCACGCGCCTTTTCTCCGGTCACCCATTTGGAATCTCCTGTCGCACAGGCAATTTTTCCATCCAGCGTCATTGCATATTTCATAACAACAAACGGCGTCTTTGTCGTAATATAGTGATAAAAAACTTCGTTCAGCTTCAGGCATTCTTCTTCCAAAATTCCGGTCTCTACATAAATTCCGTGATCTCGCAGAATCTGTACTCCTTTTCCTGCTACCAGCGGATTTGAATCCATGCTTCCGACAAAAACTCTGGCAATTTTTTTCTCAATAATGATATCCGTACACGGTGGAGTCTTTCCCTGGTGACAACATGGCTCCAATGTCACATACAGATCCGCACCAGTCGTATCTTCCGTACATCGCATCAGTGCATTACGTTCCGCATGAAATGTTCCGTATTTTTCATGATATCCCTCGCTAATGATCCGTCCGTCTCTGACCACCACGCAGCCGACCATAGGATTGGGAGATGTATGCCCTTCTCCTTTTCGCGCCAGCTCCAGTGCACGTCGCATGTATTCTTCCTTTTTCTGCATAAAAAAACACTCCCTTCAAGCATTCCAGGGATTTTCTGCTGCCATAAATCTTTGCATTTTTGCAATTTATGCTTTTCTTGCAAATCAAACATTTATGGTAAAAGAAAATCCCTGAGAAATAAATCTCAGGGAGTGAAAATCTTTTTATTAAATAAATCTCATAAATCATTATTACCGATATCGTGATCCGTCAGATGCATCCGACGAAACAGATTCATTTAATTCTCTTATTTTCGCTTGTTCTTCTTTCATCCAGACTATACTGTCGGCTTTGGAATCTTTTTGTAAAACAAAATCACCAAATCAACGCATATGCGCTCGCGGGCTTTACCGCCGGTCGGGACTCTCTGCTTTCTTTTCGAAAGATCAGACCACCCTGCCCTGAAGATATCTTTGCTTTTTCTGTTGTCATAATAGCACATACTATTTTCGAATGCAATAGTTATTTTTTTCCGATTCACTTGTGATACTACCTGTGTCGATGGACCATCTTGCTAATCAGGATCAGCACACCTCCAACGACAAATGGGAAAATAAAGGTTGCCACACGATAAAGGACAGTGATGGCACCTGCCTTGTGCACACCGACCAACACAGCAAACAGATTGGTCATGATCAGTTCCACTGCTCCGATTCCCGCTGGTGTCGGAATTACCGCTGCCGTCATAACCGACAATGAAGTGATTGACAGGGAATCCAGCACAGAGATCTCATTTGTTCCAAACAGGATCAGAAATGGTATACAATACCAGAAACATAATTTTGCCATATTTTTCAAAAGCATGGCAATCAATGACGGTACATCCTTCAGCAATTTGGATGTGGACTTCTCCATAATATCACAACTTTGCTCCAGCTTTGTCAGTACCGGTGTCAGTCTTCCACTTTTATTAAACCGGCGTACGATCCACAGGATCAGCCGATGCGACTTTGAAGAAACCGCAAATATGATCAATCCTATACTGATCAATGCCGTAAGCAAATATGCCAGTCCGAGATACACACCATATTCTTTATAATTTTGTGACATTACTGCCCAGTTGAGTACAAATAAAAATCCACTGAACAGCGCCACACTGACCTTATGCATCATATACTGAATCATATATAAGCCGGTTGCCTCAGAATATCCTACTCCCTTTTTTCCCAGGTAAACAATAGCTGCCACACCAGAGCCACTGCCAAGCGTTGATAAGCGGTAAAAAGAACAGTTAAATGCACAATAAACTGCTTCCCTGTATTTGAATTTCGGATTATATCTGCGTGCCAGCGAATAAGTGATCCAGGCCTCAAACAAATGGTATACCACCGTTGCTGCCATAATTGAGGCCAGCACAGCTGGAGATGTCTTCTGAAGCTGTACTATGATATCGCCCGCAGAATCCCGAAAGGTATACCAGATAATCAGAAGCAGAATCGCCACAAAAATCAGCTTTGCCAGTAATTTTTTATTTTTCACGAATGTCTGTCCTCCTTCCATCATAACCTGTGTATTTGCATACAGTTATATTACTCCTGCACAGTTTCAAAAAACTCCGTCACCTGCCGCAAGATAATATCCATCAGGCGTTTTCGTGTTTCTACAGCTGCCCAGGCAATATGCGGTGTAATGACAAGTTTTCCACTATCCTTGATACGGCGCAGCGGATTATCTGCACGCATCGGTTCCTGCGCCAGCACATCCAGCCCCGCCGCTGCAATCATGCCCTGCTCCAGAGCCTCTGCCAGATCTGCTTCTACTACGATCGGTCCGCGACCAACATTGATAAAAATAGCACTTCTCTTCATTTTTTCAAATGCAGTCAGATCCATCAGATGTTCTGTCTGTTCCGTCAGAGGTGCATGCACAGACACAATATCCGATTTTTTTAATAAAGTATCAAAATCCACACGCTCATAGCCATCCTCTGTATGATGACCGGATGTAGAATAGTAGATCACATGACAGCCAAATGCTCCGGCCAGATCTGCCACGCGCTTCCCGATCGCACCCAGACCGATAATGCCCCATGTCATCCCGCTCAGCTCGTGAAAATGGTTCGCAAAATGCGTAAACATGGAATCATTCACATACTGCTCTGTTTTGACATAATTGTCATAATAAGACATTTTCTCTAACAGGAAAAAGAGCAATGCAAATGTATGCTGTGCCACACATTCTGTAGAATAACCTGCCACATTTCGCCATGTAATATTCCGCTTTGCCAGATATTCTTTGTCCAGATTATTCGTGCCTGTCGCAGTTACGCAAACCAGTTTCAGATTTTTAGCTGCCCCAATCGTCTCCTCATTAATCTCCATCTTGTTGACGATGACCACATCCGCATCTTTCACACGCTCTGGCACTTCTTCCTTCTTACTGCTTCCATAACGGATCACTTCACCCAATGCCTCAAATCCACTAAGGTCAATATCCGTTCCAATTGAATTATCATCTAAAAAAACAATCTTCATCTTTTTCACATTCCTTCTCAAAAATCTGTTTCGCCCATTGTAACTCATTTTGAAACAAAAAGGAAGTGTCCGCCCAAAAAAGGGCGTTCCACTTCCTGATTACCTTCCGTTTGAACAATTCCCGATACTTTCTCCAAAAAATTCGGAACATTGGTCCAAGTTTGTATTCCGTTTATTTTGCTTTCGGTCTGCGGATACCAAAAGAAACGATAAATCCGAGCACTGTTACAAGGATCATCATAAAAATAGTTGTCATGTAAGATCCGCTTGCATCATACAGTTTACCTGCAATTGTAGATGCAAAAGATGCGATCAAAAGATTTGTATTGATCAGTGAGAAGTTCATGGAATAATTCTCACGGCCAAAGAAATCACTGATAATCGCAGAGTTTGTCGGTGTAACACCGCCATAAGCAAGGCCTCCAACAACAAAACCAAGTACGATAAATGCAAAATTACCACTTACAAGTGCCAGTACAAGAATCAACGCTGCAACAACAAAAATGATCATATCAAGGATCATTGTGAATCTGTAACCTTTTTTATCAAATAATCCACCAAAAATAACTCGTCCGATACCGTTGAAGATGGAGATCAGACCTACTACAGTAGCAATATTTCCATCGGATACAGAAGTACCAACCTGGCTTGCGATACCGCTTGCCTGTGAAACCAGTGCAAGACCAGCCGCACTTACAAGAATCGCCCAGATATAATAGAACCAGAAAGTCGGCATCATAGCCATTTTTCCAGTATTTACTTCACATGCCGGTTCGCGAACTGCTTTTTTCTGTGCAGAACCTGCTCCAGGATTATAACCTGCTTCCGGTTTTACAAAAAAGAAACTGCAAATTACCATTACGACTACGATAATGATACCGAGAATACGGAACGTTGCCTGCCATTTATCTGAGCCATCAGAAGGTGTAACTGCTGCAAATACTTTACCTACGATAAAGCTGCTCAGACCAAATCCCATCAGAAGAATACCTGAGATCAGACCCTGTTTGTCCGGAAACCATAATGACATCGTACTCATGACTGCATTATAAGCAAAACCTGCACCAAGACCACAGAGAACACCAAAACCAATATACAACATTGCCGGTGAAGCACCTGTTTGGGATGCAATCATAAACCCTGCCACAAATAACACTCCCGAAAGAATAATATAGATTTTCGGGCTGATTTTTTTAGCCATCATACCTGCGATCAGACATCCGATACAGAAAAAAGCCATTACCATGGTAAATGTCATAGATAACTGTGCTGCTGTCCAGTCTGGACGAGAAGCACCGATAGATTTGGACATAACAGACCATGCGTATACCAGACCTGCGAGAAGCAGAGTGATAACACCAATGATCGCATATATCCAACGATTTAAGTTTTTCATACTTTTCCCTCCTAAAACAATATATTTTTCATAAAAAAGCGAAGAATCCTATTCTTCCTGCTCACAATGTCTTTATTATAATCTAGCATTTTGCATTTTGCAAGATTTTTAAATGGTAACTACAAAAGCTGTAGAAGATCAACACACAACTTTTCTACCATTTTTTACTTTTTTCTGTTATAATAAAAAATAGAATCGGTAAGGAGATATCCCGCATGAATACTAACTATAATAAAAAAAACCTGACCCTGCCTTTATCAAATGACGTACTGACAGGGGCACTTCGCCAGGAAAAAAACGCAGGCTTTCATTTTGGTGCCCATATTCACACCACAATTGAACTTTACCGGATCCTGTCCGGCACCTGCTTTATGACAATTGGCACAAAAGAAATCACATGTGAGGCAGGAGACTTCATTATGATCCTCCCTAATGTGGTCCATTCTTTCCGCGTAGGAGATGATGAAACCTGTGAATACATGCAGATTCATTTTCGTCCGGATACATTTGCCAACATGATCCTGGATGATAGCGGCATCTATCCGATCAGTATTATGCATGCCGTACATTTTCACTTTAAGACATACTATCACCATAAATCTGATACCGTTTTTGATGACTGCCTGCAAAAGATCATCGATCTGCATACTGGATCAAACAGCCTTTTTTCTGCAGCAAATATCAACGTATCACTGATGAGCATCATGCTCCACATTCTGGATCAGAAAAAACCAGAACAGCCTGCTGCAGAACCTAATATTCAAAACAGCTATGTCGCTTATACACTGGATTATATCCACGATAATTATATGTACAAGATCCTGCAGTCCGACATTGCCGATCAGCTCCAGATCTCTGTACGCTATCTGAGCACTCTGTTTAAAAAATATATGGGGATTACGCTTTCTAATTACATAAATATATTCCGGATCAACAAATCCATAGAACTGATGCAATCAGATAAATCCCTGACAGAGATTTCCCAGTTAGTTGGCCTCAAAGACTCCCAGCATTATTCAAAATTATTTTTGAATATCATCGGAGAACCGCCATCTGTTTATCGAAAATCTTATATCAAGCCAAAACAATGATTATATAATACAAAATTCCCATGCCAGACAGCATGGGAATTTTGTATTATATAATCATTTGTTAAAATGGAAAAGAGCATATGATATTTTGTAACTTCAAAGGAATTTCAGTGTCATCTTTTTCCCTGCATCTCATCCGCTCAATCTGCCCCCGCATACGTTCCTAATGACTAAAATGCTTTCGGTTTTAGATGCCACTGCTTTTCCTCTGCTTTTTCGCCAGTGTTCAATTATATTTTCTGACCTGTCTCTGCCCTGCCTGCCCTTGATCGTCGTACCGGGATGTCTATTTTCCTGTATGGAACTGCCAGCGCTTTCGAACCCCCATTCAAAAATATACCGTTGTTACCACACTGCAGCAATACCTCCTCAATATACTGCTGCCCGGAAAAACTGGCATTCGGCTTATGAGACATTCGCAACCGTTATCTATATACTTGAACTGCTTTTCTATAATATCATAACTGTTTTACTGGTAAAAAACTTGTTTTTTTATCGTTCTTTCTGTATATTTTTTATCTAATTCGGAACAAATCTAATGACCACAATTACAGCATTTATGAATACTCCCTACCAGGAGCTGCATCAGAGTCCATATTTTTCCTTCTTTTTCATACATTTCCCCGGAAACTGTAAAACCAATGCTCTCAAAAAGCGGCATTGCTTCTTTTATGACATCCGCCTCAATGACCTGCGCACCTGACATCATCGCTTTATCGATCAGAAGACGCACAATGAAATCCCCGTATTTCTTTTTGCGATATGCTGCCAGTACAGCTACTTCCTGAATTCGATAAACCTCACCATCAAATGAAATCCCACCAGTTGCGACCGCCTTATCGCCTTCATATGCCAGTGCATACATACAAAATGCATCCATATCTTCCTGTATCGGAAGATGCAATTCCTCCTTCAACACTGCATTACGAATCTCTGTCACCTGCTGCATCTGTTCGTTTCGTTCACTCCCACTTACTAATTTCCCGCATACCATATCCCTTTTTCTCTCCTTCTATTAGTTCTGTCAAAATACCACATCCGTTGGAAATCTGCCATTCATAAAACGATTTTTGCGGCACTCCGTATCGTTCCATCACTGACATAATTGTCCCTCCATGGCATACAATTGCAATTTTCTCTCTGCTTTGCGCTTTTGCTGCTGCGATACATCGCTCATATGCGTTACAGCATCGCTGGCGAAAATCCAGCCCACTCTCTCCATTTGGTATCGGCAGCTCGCCATTGCTATCGATCCATGCCTGATAAGCCGGGTCATCTTTCAATTCCTCATAATTTTTGTATTCAAAATCTCCAAAATCTGTTTCCTGAAACCCTTCCCATATCACCGCTTCCTGTCCCGGAAATAAAATACCTGCCGTCTCCCGACAGCGCACCATTGGACTTGTATATACCAGCTCCGGCCAAAAACACTCTGCCTTCTTCCTTTCGTCTGCTGATCTGGCTTTTGAAAACAAATCCTGAAACCGGCGCTTTCTGTCCTGCAATATCGCTTTTGCATCTGCTGTCAGACCTTCGTCTGTCCTGCCGACATAGCGCCGCTCTATATTTCCCTGTGTCCGGCCATGGCGTATCCACAAAATCTGCATGATCCGTTCCTCCCGTTTTTTCAGATGTACTGATTATAACACGTTTTCACACTTTTGACGAAAGAACTATTTTCTGCTAGAATAGCAGTCGAAATAGGAGGAAATAAAAATGTCTACACGAAATACAGCAATATTTGACCTCGACGGTACACTACTAAACACCTTGCAGGATCTGACCAACAGTGTAAATTACTGTATGGAAAAATACGGCGGTCCGCACTATACCTGTGCCGAAGTCAGAGAAAAAGTAGGAAACGGCATCTATGTACTTATGGAAAAAGCTCTGCCTGATGGACGCAGTAACCCCAATTACGATGCCTGCATGAAAGACTTTCCACTTCATTACAAAGAACACATGATGGATAATACAAAACCGTATGATGGCATCCTTCCTATGCTCCACACCTTAAAAGAACATGGATATAAGCTTGCGATCGTTTCCAACAAATTTGATGCTGCAGTCAAAGGACTGTGCAAAGACTTTTTTTCAGAGGAAATATCCATCGCCATCGGCGAATCTCCTCTGGTCCGCAAAAAGCCTGCGCCAGATACTGTCTTTCAGGCAATGAAAGAACTAAATTCCACACCGGAAGAATGCATCTACATCGGAGATTCCGAAGTTGATATCCAGACTGCATGCAATGCCAGGATTCCATGCATCAGTGTCAACTGGGGATTCAAATCCACACAATTCCTAAAAGAAAACGGTGCAGCACACATTGTGGCTACACCGCAAGAACTTATAAATACAATTTTTTCGCTTTCCTGACTACTGGAAAAAATACAGCTCACGATAATGCTCATACCGCTCCTGGAAATTCTCCGTATCTTCTTTCTTTACGGAATGCAGATACGCATGACGTCCCATATCCTCTTCACTGCTCTCCAGAATACTTACACCAATATTGGAACAGTGATCTGCGATACGTTCCAGACTGGTTGTCATATCAGTCAGCACAAATCCCATCTCAATCGTACACTTACCCTCTTTCAGTCGAATGACATGACGCCGTTTCAGTTCATCACTGAGATCATCAATAACTTCCTCTAATGGCTCAATTTCTTTGGCCAGCTCCTTGTCATTCTGACTGAGAGCCTGTACGGTCAGATTTACAAGATCTGTCACTGCTTTACGCAGATACATAATCTCAGCACTTCCTTCAAAGGACATCTTCAGATCTTTCTCCTTCATCTCCTGCGCACTTTCCTTTAAGTTCACGGCGTGATCAGAAATTCGCTCAAGATCATTGATACTA
>CAKREL010000066.1 GCA_934317205.1 uncultured Eubacterium sp. | reverse complement strand
CCGCTTAAAATTACAAAAATTTATTTGAAAGTGAATGGAAAAATGAATCTGGAGAAGGCAAAAAAATTATTTGAATAGTGTGCCGGTGGGCAGTGATAATCAGTCCTTATATATATGCGAATCAACTTCTCCAACGGGATTCGCTGATAAATTATAGTCCTGGGAAAAGGATTCTCATATAATCTCTGCCACCGTAAATCACACGGTCAACATATCTGATTTATATGACTCTACCTCTGCTCCACCCAATACCTGCATCGGGATATCTTTGTAAGTATCGCACACAAGAACATCATTTTTTGCGGTCGTTTGCAAGTAAAATCGCCTGCAAATGCCGGATTTTCAACATTTTTTTATTCCTCATCAGCCCTAAAATTTGTTTAGGGGAGATTTTTTCGGAAGTTCACATTCTCATATCCATCAAACCATTTTAATTTTCCGGAACGTTTTGATAATCCAATTCCATAATAAGTTTAAGCAAATCCCGTTCCTGTTCCTCAGTGAGGTTTTCCATCGGTCTGCGCATTTTCGTAGTGGACAGAATTCCCTCTGCTTTTAAAATCACTTTATATGCAGCTATATTATTTATTGCACACATTGCAGAATTTAACACATTTGTCCTTCTTTGCAGTCTGGTTGCACGATCATAGTCTTTCTGACAGATTGCCTCCCACACAGCAGCATAATGCTCTGGTATGCACTGTGAATTTCCAGAAACAACGCCCTGTCCTCCAACAGCACAAACCGCCTCAAACAGATGATCCGGGCCTACCAGAACATCAAATTTTCCATCATTTACTGTCATCAGCTCCTGAATCCTCGTCATATCCGGATAACTATACTTTACTCCCAAAACATTTTTGCAGGATTTTGCAACTGCCTCACAAACCTTTTTATTAAGGTCATTAACAGCATTCTGCTTGATTCCATACATATATACCGGGAAATCTTCCGGAACACATCTGGCAACTGCCTCATAATACTCAATCAGGCCTTTATCACTGATTGCATAAAAGGTAGGAGTCACAACTCCAATTCCATCTGCCCCGATCTCGTAGGCGTGCCTTGCCAATTCCATAGTATCAGCCAGATTCCATGCCCCTACGTGGACAAATACCGGTACTCTTCCAGCAGTATGCTCTACAACTGTTTTCGCAATCAGCTTCCTCTCCGCTACAGATAAATACATCATTTCTCCAGTTGTTCCACAAGGATACAGGCAGTTCATCTTCTTCTCAATGCACTTATCTGTCAACCTTTTCAAAGATTCTACATCAATCTGATCCTCCTCTGTCAGTGGCGTTACAAGAGGTACGACAACTCCATATAATCTTTTCATTTTCCATTCCTCCTATTTGCAAACCTTCACAATATCCCCTGCTGTTTTCATACTGATATTGTAATAAGCCTCTTTTGTTTCCCCTCCGGTATGCGGTGTCAAAATCACGTTCTCACATTTTAAAATCGGAGTATCTTCTGATAACGGCTCTTTTTCAAAAGCATCAATGGCTGCACCTGCAAGATGTCCTGATGATAAAGAATCTGCCAGCGCATCCAAATCTGCCAGTGCACCTCTTGCTGTATTGACAAAATAAGCTCCTTCTTTCATCCTTCGGAACACATCTTTTCCAAACAAATGATAGGTTTCAGAAGTTGCCGGAATGTGTACGCTGATAATATCACTGTTCTGAATCACGGTTTCAAAATCTGTTAATTCCACTCCCAGATCTCTTGCCAATTTCTCATTTGGATACATATCATAAGCCAGAATTTTTTCATCAAAAGCCTTTAATTTCTTTGCCACCAGCCTGGCAATGGCACCGAAACCAATCAGTCCCACTGTCTTGTTTTTTATTTCTGTTCCCATGTATCTTGGCCACAAACCTTTCTCCACCTTGCAGTGAAGAGGAACTACCTGGCGCAGCAAATCCAACATCAGGCAGATCGTAAGCTCCGCAACACTGTTGGAATTCTGCCCGGGTGCGTTCAAAACTTTTACTCCATATTTTTCAGCAAGCGCAACGTCAATGTTATCAATGCCAACTCCAAACTTGGCCACTGCCTTCAGATTTGGTAGCGCTTCAAATTTTCTTTCGTCACGGAAATCATCCATTCCTATAAGCGCCGCAACAATTTCCTCTCTTTCTCTCAGGTTTTGAATTTCTTCTGTTGTATAGGCTGGAAATTCCTTTTCTTTGTCAAAAACCACTTCCAGCCCATTCCCTTCCAGAAATTTCCAGGCATCCTTACACAAGGTGTCAAAATGTGATGCTGAAACAAGAACTTTATTTACCATTTTCTTCACTCTCCTTTATCCAGTAAGTTGGAGAAACAAGGATTCCAGTCTCCTTTAGCTGGTATTCATAGCTCCACTTATTTCCTGTTGTTCTCCACAAATTTGGACCATACCATTTTTCGGATGCATCCGCATTATGTACTGCACCAAAAGTATTGATACGGTTTCCATATAATTTAATAGAAATTTTGTGTTTTCCCTCTGATACCTGTCCCAGACTCATCCGATAGGGTGCAAGGTACAGATTTCCTTTCTCCTCATCATCCAGGAACACCTTCATAAGTGCACCTCTGTAGTGAGATACCTCAAGGAAAAGTTCTCCTTTTTTCGTATTTATTTCGGAGGTATAAGTTATATTTCCACCATAAAATGCCAGCCCCTGCGTAACATAATTTCCATAATAAATTTTTCCAGGCATCTCTATAATTCTGGCAGTTCTTCCTTTCACCTCCACACCAAATGCTCCCAGAAGGTACAGCCACTCTATATTTGTCTTTTTACCAAAAGGTATGGCTATCTCCAGAACATTCTCCCCTTTCAAGAGAGCTGGCAGCCTGATTTTCCTTATGCATTCATCTACATAATAGCCATCTGAGTCTGCAGCTATTTTTTGATAATTCCATAAAATAACAGCATTTTCAGGATGCTCCATGGCAAGGTCAATCTCTTTTCTTTCAATTTCAGAGAATATGGTAAATTTAAGCTTTAGAATATGCTCCAGGCATTCTTCCTCATGAACGACCCAAGGCTGCGCCAACGCTTCCATTCTTAAGGGATATCCCAATTTTTCCCTAAAAAGATTATCGATTCTAAGCAGTTCCTCCGTTGGCTGCCATGGCCCATCATCAAAACAAAACTCAGCCTGATCCAGAAGAAGAGCATTTTCCTCATCAACTTCATAGGAAATGGGTTCCGGAACCTCACTCACTTTCTCTGATATATCCAGATAATGGATTTCCTCCCCTGCATTCCCTTTTCCCGGAATCAATTTCAGAAGCAAACTGTCATGCTGAGATGAAAAATATTCAACAATCGTATTTCCTGACCAATAAGCAGTACTTACATTGTTGTGTTTTCCAGTCATTGCATCATAAATAACCGCTGAATAGCTTCCTTTGATTTTTATTTTCCAATGCTCTGTATAGGCAATATGTTCATTTACAGGCAAATTTACGTGAGACAGGAACAGCCAACGATCCTTTCCATCCTCCCTGAGCTGGTAAAACAGGTTATTTGCCCTTGTTCCATTTTCTATATGCTTCAGCCTGGTAGGGTCATTTCCATCTACTGCACTTACTTCAACATCTATATCCCGGAAACTTTCCAGTTTTCCAAGAAGCGCCTGCCTGTTATAAGGAAGAAACCAACAGGTATCAGATGATTGAAAATCAATCAATCCCTTTTTTCCTTCTATAAATTGGGGGCCTTCCCCCAAAAAGATTACGTTTCCACCATTATCCAAGAAGTTTTTTAGCAGCTTTATCGTGTTTTGCCGAAGGGTATGGCATTCCGGAACTACGATAACGGAATAAGCCATATCTCCTACCTGAAATTTCCCGGAAATAATCTTTTCCTGAGAAAGATTTTCCAGCAATGCTTCTGAGACAAAATCAAAATCAACAAGTCCAAACAGAAGCCACTCTATCACCTGTCTGAAGTTCTCCTCCAGAACCTGTCTTTTTAAACCTGTCTGTTCTCGGTTTCCCCAATACATCCAATACGATTCTACCGGATGGATCACGCCCACCTGAACAACTGGCTTTCCTCTGGTCAGAACTGTATTTAATCTTGCAAAATAAGTTTCCAGTTCTTTATATTCTCTATACCAGGGAGACTGTTTCCCAATACTTGCGGGATAATCCCTTTTTGCCTCTCCCTCCATAGATACCCAGGTAAGATGAGGAACCCTAAACGTAACGCCAAGAGCAACCTGCCAGTCTCCAGACAGCTTATGCTTCCGGAAATCAAAGTCCCAGCCGGTGACACCATAAATCTCACAGGTAACGCCCTCTCTTCCCATCTGGTGAGCCACACTTTGGGCCTGTTTTAATGTGGAAAGCTCTCGTCTGTCACAGAGCATATCTACACCAGGCAAGGCAAAGTGCTTCATTGGACGCATACACTCTCCTACTGCAAGAGTCTGGGAATGGAGTGTCCATTCATTCATCATATGACCGGTCAGACCGATCTGATGCCTGTCACACCATTCCCCGATCTGATCCCCGTAAGCCTCCGAAAAGCGCTCCGTAATATGTGCATGATAATGGTACCGCACCTGATAGTCTTGAGCTTTCTTTTCCCAGAAAAGTTCCGGCAGATGTTCCACCAAAGAGTATCCATACGTTTTTTCAAAGGTTCTATCAAAATCATCTGTAAACGGCATGATAATTTCATTTTTATCAAAAGGAGAATCCATCATACCTTTTAGCGTCATCTGAGGCTCATCTGTAAATATAGACAAAATTTCTTTTCCAAATTTCGGAGCACATTCCTGATAATATTTTTCATGAGTCATCTGAATGAACTGTTGCACTGCCTTTGGATCAAGGGTATTTAGATATGCCTGATTATTAAACCAGGGTGTATCTCCTGATACTTCCAGATAAGCCTCCCATACTTCTTCCCCTTCTTCCGGCTTTTGCATTTTACCTTTATCAGCTTTGTATTTTTTCAAGTATCCTTTTTCATCCAATGTTACGAAATATCTTCCCAGAAATGCTCTTTCTTTACTTCTCACAGCTTTAGCAGCCGCCATATAGGAGGCTTCTTCCTTTTGTTTAAAGCCAGCCGGGGCAAAAACAAGAAAACGGATTCGGTATTTATGATCTCTTGTAACAAGTCCACCTGCGCTTCCTGAAGGCCATCTGTCTTCATCATACAGATATGCCAGCAAATTTTCCTTTCTTGCCTCCTCTATGCAGGTTTTCACACACTCAAAAAAATCTTTACCAAGATATTCTGTGTCTAACCCCACACGACAGTGCATATGAAAACCGCCCATTCCCATATCAGCAAACTGTGTGACCTGGTTCTTTAATTTTTCTGCATCCAGCTTTTCATTCCAAGCCCAAAATGGTGCCCCTCTGTATTCTTTTTCTGGATTTTCAAATAGCTTTAAATCAAGCTTTTCTTCCTGACTTCTATTATACTTCATGTCTCTTCCCTCAATATAAAGCTGTTTCCTTTACAAAAATGGCCTGCCCTTCCAAGTTTCCTTGTCCAATGGCAGGCCATTTACCTGTAGCTTATTTCACCTGTTCAAATTTACTCTGCATCGCATCCACTACATCCTGTGCATTTGCATCACCAGCAATTACTTCCTGGAATTTGGAAGTCAGCTCATCACTTACGCCACTTGGCCATGCATTATTCAGGTTGTAAATAGTGGAAAGACCATCGTATCTTGCAAGATATTCATTTACCATATCTCGTGAATCGGAAAGAGATTTCTGTACAGGAATGTTATCATTGGATGCAGCCCACTCTTCAAATAACGGAGTTCCCTCTGTAAACCAATAGCTCATTACCGCTTTGATTGCATCCTCATGTCCTTCATTTGCACCTGCGAAAATACCTTCTGCAGGAGTTAAGTTATACACAAGCTTTTCATCTCCATCATTTCCAGGAAGCATGAAAATACCTCTCTCAAAATCAGCAGCTCCATCTGCCATCAATGCTTCCCATCCAAAGCTTCCATCAAAGGTCATAGCAGCTCTTCCATCGATAAATGCCTGTCTCGCCTGATCGTGGGATAATCCCAGGGTATCTTCCATTACGTATCCATTGTCATAAAGATACTGATATTTCTCTATAGTTTCCTTCCAGCAGTCATCTGTAAACTTTGTCTCTCCTGTATAAAGCTGATCATCAAATTCAGGATTTCCGCTATAAATGCAGGAGGCTCCCATCATATAGGTACCAAACTGGATTACATAAGCATCTTTATCCCCCATAACAATTGGAGTAATATCTTTTGCTTTTAAAGCCTCACAGCAAGCTTTAAACTCATCCCATGTCATAGGTACCTCTTCGATTCCGGCTTCTTCAAACAAAGCTTTATTGTACCAGGTTGTTAAAAAGCTGGAACCTAACGGAACTGCATAATTCTTACCATCAAAGGAGAACGCATCCACCATATCTTCACGATAATCGGCAATACAAGCCAAATCACTGATATCCAGACAATAATCTGCATTTACTAAAGGCTCTGCCTGTTTGTTCGGCCACCACTCGAACAGATCTGGTCCCTCGCCGCTGGCGAATTTCATCTGAATAGTAGATTTGTAATTATCACTTGGCAACTCTTCCACTTCAATATTGATGTTAGGGTATTTTTCATTTACCAGCTGAGGTAATGTTTCATTATAAAATGTATTCTCACCGCCTGTGATAAACATAAAGTTTAAGGTTACATCTTCTCCATCATATTCCAGCACACCCTCAACAGCATCTGTACTTTCCGCATATACTCCTGTTGTCATAGTTCCGGCCATTGTCAACATAAGGAGGCCTGCAATTAACTTTTTCTTCATACCTTCTCGATTCCTTTCTCATTTTTTCAGTTCACTGCAGTAACTTTTCTGATGGTTGTATCTTACCATGTGTTCAGTAACTTTTCTGATATATCTCAGTAACTTTTCTGATGCTTCATATTTTTAGTCTAAACGCATCCTGTACACTTCCATGAAAAATATCTTCTTCCCATTCCGGATGTTCTTCCAGAATTGTCCGATATTTCGCCAGTTCCGTAGGAATCTGTAACGGAGAATCTGAGGAAAACATCACTTTTTTTCCATTTAGCTCATTTAGTGCACTGTAGGTTTCCCCAATCCCACAACCACTTGGTTCCAAATATACCTGCTGAAACTCTTTTGCCAGCCAGATTGCCTGGGTAGCCATCAGACCACTTCCAAGGTGGGCAATGATCATTGTTACATCCGGATACTGAATTGCGGCTTTCTTTAGCTTTGCCGGATCAGAAAAAGGCAGGCCATAGCCTGTATGTACCATTACCGGGACATGAAGTGCTCTGGCTGTCTCAAAAGCAAACAATCCGTCCTCCGATTCCGGATTTACACTATGACTTACAGGAGTCAGCTTCAGTCCTACAAATCCAAGCTCCTGCACGCAGCGCCTGGCTTCCTCATAGTATTCCTCATGTCTGAAATGGGGATTTATAGATGCCATTCCCCAATAATTTTTATTCTCTTGACAAAAGCGGAAAATTCGGTTATGGTATTCTTCCGTTTCCTCTATATAAGGCCTGCCCACAAAAGGCTGCACAATTCCACCACCGATCCCGTACTTTCTGTTCTTTTCCAACAGATACTCTTCTGTATGTTCACAATCAAAAATCACATCTTTTCCCAGATGAGAATGGGCGTCAATTATCATAATTTTCCTCTTCTCCTTTCTGACTGATAAGCCGGTTTCGATACTCCTGGGGAGTCACCCCGATTTCTTTTTTGAATATCTTGTAAAAATACTTCGGATTGGCATAACCTACTTCTCCGGAAATATACTCAATACTGATCTTTGAATTATCCAGCAGCTGTTTTGCGTGTTTCATACGGATTTCAGTTAAATAGTCATTGAAATTCGTACCATGGTCTTTTAAAAACTTTCTACACAAAGACTGATTCATATACACACTGTCCGCAATCATAGATAACGTTATTTTTTTATTATAATTTTTTCGGATATAGGCAGTGATAGTTTCGTAAATATCCTGTTCCTTCTGTTCCTGATCATTCACAGACAAAAAGATTAGTTTTATGTAGCCAATAGTTTCCTTTTTGATACGCTCCATATCTCTTTCAAAAGGATAACGTGTTTCAAAAAAGCGGATAATGTCGTCTCCCTCAATTCCATTTTCTTCCGCATAATTATTTACCCTGACCAGCATATATTTACAGGTTTTGCGGATATCCCCAAGAGTAAATTGCCGAATATCCATATTATCAAAGAAGCTGTTCAGAACAGACTCAATTTCTCCAGACTCAAATTTCATTCTGCTGATCCAGTTTTCCATACATTCCTGAGAATATATCATTTTACTTTGTTCCAGATTCTCAGAATAAAGAACACTTACAGGCTGTCCAATATATAAGCTTCGCAGAGCTTTGTCATTATTTTTTCGCAAAGTACCGAGGTTCTGAATACCATGTGCATTTTTACTTACACACATGATAACAGACTCTTTCTCATACTGCATTTTCAGCGCTTCCAACATCTGGGAGGTTTTCATATCCAGAAATTTTTCCTTATCCTGGTTAACATACAAAACAATAAAAAACTGTGTTTTCAGCATAGGATTTCTCACAATATGCCATTTCACGCTCTGTGCCTTTTCCCGGCATACTGCTACCGCCTCTCCCAGAAAAGAACCACTTTTTCGATTTACCGTTATCAGCCTGAGATGACAGATTCCAGGGTAAAGCTGCTCTTCCAGGAACTGATCCTGCATATTTCCCAGAAGAATATCCTGCAGCATTTTATTGTGATCCTCTTCCAAAGTGTTCCTGGTATTTTGCTCTCTTTCCAGAATATCCTTTACAGCCTTGTTCAGTTCCCTGGCAATCTCTTCTGCGGAAAAAGGCTTCAGCACATAACCAATCACCCGACATTCAATGGATTTCTGCATATATTCAAAGTCCTTAAAGCTGCTGATCACGATCACCGGCTGGTTCATTTTTCTTCCACGCAAAGCTTCCAGAAAATGTATCCCGTCCATTTTGTTCATCTTCATGTCTGTTATGATAATATCCGGTTTCGTTTCTTCAATAAGCTCCAGACCCTTTTGACCATTGTCAGCTTCTGCCACACAGACATATTTGTCCCCTCCGGCATCCTTTATCTTTTTAATCAGGCCTTTCCTTATATTCACCTCATCGTCAATTACAATATAGGAATACATTCACCGCACCTCATTTCTTCGGAAGACAAATTACCACCTTCAGTCCACCTGTTTCTCTGCCATAAATTTCGAGCCCATATTTTTCTGAATACATCAGCTGAATTCTTCTCTGTATATTGGTAAGCCCAATACTATGCCCTCTTCTTTGGGAATTGATGTTTTCTACCGATTTTTTCACGTATTCTTCGGATAGCTTTTTTCTCATTTCCAGAATATCTGCTTCTTCCATCAAATCACCTGGATTCTCTACACTGATGCTTATATCCTCCCCATCTGTTCTAGCCTGGATTTTTATCCACCATGGAATCTTTTCACCTGACAATCCATGTTCAATGGCATTTTCCACCAGAGGCTGCAGAATAAACTTTAAAACCTTACAATTCCTCAATTTTTCTGGAATTTCTTCCCTGATCTCAATATGATTGTCAAACCGTATTTCCTGGATTTCTACATATTTTTTGATATTGTTCAATTCTTCTTCCAGGGGCTCTTCCAGAGTTTCAAAACCAATGCTATAGTGGAGCATATCCCCCAGAGATTTGGAGAGCACTGCTATTTTTTGTTCTCCCTCCAGATCTGCAATACAGTTGATATTTTCCAGGGTATTAAAGAGAAAATGAGAGTTAATCTGTGCCATTAGGCCATTTAATTTTTCTCGTAACAGCTTGATTTCGCTTACATACTGTTCCTGTATCAGATCATTGATCTTGTTAATCATCTGCCCAAATTTATCGTATAAAATTTTTATTTCATCGTTCTTTCGTGCCATTCCAAAGCACTTTTTCAGCATAAGTGTACCGTCTGTTTCATTGGGAATTTTCTGCATCAATATTGATAATCTGACGATAGGATCAATGTATCTTTTCTCCAGTATCCACACCATCCCAACGATAAAAATAAAGCAGATAAACAGATAAATCGCCAATGTTTCAATATTGCTTTTGTACAGCTCTCCCAGTTCATCTACACTGTATTTTGACACAATGATCCAGTTATTTACGTCCAGACTATTGTAGATCAGACTGCCGTTTGCAATACTTAGAATTCCATTTCTATTCTCCAATATGGCGTTTTTTTCCCTGTCATCCAGTGCTATATTTCCCATAATATTGTAAACTATTTTTCCATCGATATCCAGGATTGCTGCTTCATCATCCAGAAGAGAATTGCTTTCCACCTTTTCAAAAACGTTTTTATTACATACCACCGCAATGTAGGCTTCTTTTTCTCCGCTGCCATTTGCAATTGGACATATTTCCAAAATATATTCCCCTGTTATCCGTTTCACAGGAGAAGTCCAAAGAGTGATATACTTATAGAGGTTATTTTCCTCCATGGTTTTATACCATTCACTTTCTGTATAGTCTCTTTCCAGATAAAATTCCTTTGTTTTCGTATACGAGTAAGTGTACCCGCTTTTATTAAACAGGTACACTCCCTCCACATATTTGTTGTTACAGATCAGATTGCTGCAAATATACATATACTCCCTGTAATTGGTCAGTCTTTCCATGGGTGTAATGGTATTTTTCTTTTTGCTCTCCATTTCCGCAATATTTTGAAGACAATATAGGTTGTTATATTTACTGTATATGATGGAAGAGGTCAGTGCATCTACCTCCTGAAAAGCCAGATTAATCTGGTAAGCTGCTTTCTCAATCTCTGCACTGGCCGTCATTTTCGTTCTTTCATCATAGAACTTTCGGAAGCTTGCTATGTGAATAAACGACAATATAAGTACAGGTAAAACAGATACACACAGTAAACAAATCGCAAATTCTTTCTTTATTGTCTTTTTCATACTTTTATCCTTTCACTGCTCCCACAGTGAGTCCACCTACAAACTGTTTTTGTAAAAAGGCATAAACGATCAACATCGGCAATGCGCTTAGGAAACAGGCTGCAAAAAGCATTGTCCATTGGGTTGGCTTCTGCATATCTCCCAGAAAGGACAGCATTACAAGTGGAAGCGTTTTCTTGGTAGACGATGACAAAAACAGCATGGAAAGGAAAAAATCATTCCAGATAGGCACTCCCTGAGTGATCACAATGGATGCCAGAACGGGCTTGGTCAAGGGAATAACGATTCTTGTAAAAATAGTCATCCGTCCTGCTCCATCTATCCATGCTGCTTCTTCCAATGCAAATGGTACTCCTGATTTCACAAAATTTGTATACACAAATATGGAAAAAGGAATGGAAATCGTAATATACATTACAATAGGTGCAGCATAACTACTATTGATTTTGAATAATCTCATAATACTGTAAATTGGAATAATTGACATCTGAGCTGAAATCATCATTCCTGCAAGGAAGAAGATCTGCAAAAAACCTCCCATCCTTGTTTTCAGCCTTGCCAGCGCATACCCTGCCAATGCTACGATCACAAGCAATAATGCAGTGCTTGTAAATGTGGTTATCATACTGTTTTTCAAAGCTCTGAAATAGTGCATTTTCTGGAATGCTTCCTTGTAGCTTTCCAGTGAAAACTGGTTAAACAGCTCCAGGAAGGAAGTGGCATTGTCTGGCGAACGGAAGGAGCCGGATAATGCGATCAACAGTGGAGAAAGCATAACTGCAAAGAACAAAATAATAACTGAACTGAATATGATTTCTTTTCTTAATTCCTTTTTCATTATGCTTCAACCTCCCTCTTCTTAAAGAAAAATAATACAATACAGGACACTGTCAGAATCAGCACAAATGCAGATGCAGCAAGTGCTTCAGCCAGTCCATACTGATATTCCACAAACGCAAATTTATATACGCTGTACATCAGTGTGCTGGTTGAGGAACCAGGACCGCCTCCGGTAAGTGTAAATACATAGTCAAAGGACTTAAATCCATTGATAAGTCCCAGGATCACGTTGACAGCAATAGTATTGGCAAGCATTGGAATCTTCACCCGGAACATTTCCTGGAACCAGTTGCAGCCATCTATTTTGCTGGATTCAAGCACATCCATGGGCAGATTTTGTAACCCTGCCAGGTAAATCAAAGTCATAGTTCCGGATGTTTTCCATTGTTCTACAAATGCACAGGCGATCAGTGCTGTTTTTGTACTTCCAAGAAGATTAGGAGCCGCTTTTGCAGCGCCAAATACGTCGAAAATATTATATATCATACCATAATATGGAGCGTAAACATAGCTCCAGATGAAAGCTACTACTACTGTACTGAACAATGCAGGAATATAAAATACGGTACGAAAAACGCCCTTTAACCGAAGCTTCATATTCAAGATAAAGGCCAGGGTCAGCGATAGAACATTTCCGAATATTACTGTAAAAAGAGTATAGATTCCTGTATTTTTTAGTGTATTTAAAAGGGTTCCATCACTTAAAAGATACTTGAAATTTTTCAGACCAACTATATTATATTCTCCCACCCCAGACCAGTCTGTCAGTCCATAAAAGAATGACATAAATACTGGCATGACCCAGAAAATCACATACAAGATCAATGCTGGGATTAAGAAATAATACAGAGATCTGTTCATTTTATTTGTCGCACTGCTTTTACCTTTCATTTCCAATCTCCTGTTCATGTGTTTTTTCTATTCTGATTTCACTTTAGCACAGGAGGGGTAACTTTATTTGAGTAATGTGAGTAACTTTTTGTCTGGGAGACCCCGAAGTGTGCAGAAAAAAAGCAGCCCGCCGACGTACTATGTAAAGCTCTGTGTCATACGCCAATGGATACTCTGCAGCAGTCACCGGCAGGAACTTCTTGCCGACATTCTCCACAGAAGATCCGATATTCTGGAGCTTTTCTCCGGCTTCATCGATTTTGGCAAAAGTCGCATTCGTGGTCGCCGCCTGGTCCTGTAAGGAGCGCAGATTCCCACCTCCTTTTGGGCATAAGAAAAACCCATCTGCACGGAGCAGACAGGCTAAAAATGGGTATAAAAATACCCCGTCAGATTTCTCCAACGGGATACACTGTTAAATTATGATTCTGGGAAAAGGATTCTCATGTAATCTCTGCCGCCGTAAATCACACGGTCAATATAGACTACATTGTTTGGTCTTATGCGGTAAAAGGCAAGATAGTTCTTGAACACAACATAGCGGTACCCACTATCGAGTCCGTTTTCAAATACCAGCTTTGCACCAGACTCTGGAAAGGATGCGATCCCATCTACTTTATCCATGATGCCATCTACGGTATTCTGAGCAGCACTTGGATTACAGAGTTCAAACTCGATATAATCCCATATCTCATCAAGATCCTTTAATGCTCTCGGAGAATAGTCGATTTTACTTTGCATTCGCACGGGCCCTGAAGTGGTTTCTTACATCTTCTGAAGAAATCCAGCCTTCTTCCTCTCCTGATCTTCTGCCCTCAGCCAGCTCACACATCAGGCGAAGCTGTGCCTGCATCCGATCATACTTTTCTGCCTTTTCTCTCTGCTCTTCCTGCTCATCAATGTTCATGACTGTATAACAGCCACGCCCATTTTTAGTCAGATATAAAGGCTTTCCAACCTGAACGGTTTCGAGGACAGTCGCATAATTTCTCAAATCAGAAATCGGTTTGATGTTCGGCATAATAAAGCCCCCTTTCTTGGTTTCTGCTTTTATTATACCTCTTG
>CAKREL010000065.1 GCA_934317205.1 uncultured Eubacterium sp. | reverse complement strand
GCCAATGCTGCCAGATCACTTACTTTTACAGGGAATGTGATACCACTGATATCTGATCCGTCACTGTTTACATGATAGGAACCAGCGGCCAGAGATGCTCTGGTTTTCATCTTTGTTGCAGAAGAAACAGCATCTACATCAGAATCACCCTCTGCTGCATAAAATGCTGCATATGGGATATTCATCAGTACGTATGCTTCCTGTTTTTCCGGTGCCTCTGATGCACTCTGGATAGCCTTTAATGCAGCTTCCTTAATTGCTGTGGAAGTACGTGTTGCACTAGATACGGTAGACCATCCATTAATGCTATCTTCTGTTGCATCCTGTCCTACCAGCAATGACTTGATTCCTTTGGATTTGCTATATGCTTTATTGAAATAGCTACTATTGGCACTTTCATCGTATCCATTCTTCGGTGTTACAGTAATATCTGCAAATTTTCCATCCTTTACAGATGCTGCTACTTCTACATCATACTCACTCCACTCATCATCCACATCTGCTTCGGTTCTGGATACATGGCTTGTAGCTGTGTAAGTTCCATCTGCTGCCACCTGACTTTTGGTTACTGCAAATGCAGCAGTCGGGCAGGTACTCATAAATGTAGCTGCGGCAAGAACCGCTGCTGCTACTTTCATTGAAAGTTTCTTTCTTCTCATAAATTCCTCCTTATATTTTTCATTTTTTTAAAATCAAAAATATCTTCATTAGATTGTGTCAATAAACTTTTGTCTCTTACTTCTAACTTACTTTAGTATGTAGCAAACTTTATTAGCAGCATCTAACGGCGGTTATAATATCATTAGATTCAGTTAACGTCAACACACTTTTTTTACATTCATCATTATTGAAATACTTTCTCATTTTTGTTGAATATCTTTTTTCATTTATCTCACTTATTGATTATTTTTTCTCTCAACCACAAAAAGAAGGCAAATCTGTATTTCAAGATTTACCTTCCTTCATTTAAATATTAAATTATAATCCAATAATTTTAAACAACACCAGTAAAATAACGGCACGTAACACCGTATACCAGATTTCGTTGCCTTTCAGTGCCCGAATCCCCGTATGTATATTTCCCTTCGGGCAGGTATCAATACACTTCTGACACTGAAAACAATCCCCGGAAAGTTCCGGTGCCGTATCTGCCGCCAGTTCAATATCAGACGGGCACTTCATTGTGCAGGCTCTGCAACCCTTGATACATTCCGCGCGATCTCTGCGCAGAGTAGACAATGGCAATACTGGTAAAATGGAAAATACAGCTCCCATCGGGCACAGCACACGGCAGAAAAACCGTTCCTGAAGGCACATACCCACAGCAATTAGCACCAGAATTACCACACCAAGTGCATAACCGCCCAGTTTGAAATTCCGGGCATGAAGCATGGAAAATACATCCCAGGGGCTGAATCCTTTCGCCTTGTTGTATACTCCTGCATAACATGCCACTGCAATGATTGCCAGCACAATATATTTCACTGCCTGAAGTTTTTTTACAACCGATGTCTTCATGGTGATCGGTTTCCTTTTTAACTTTTTACAGATACATACATAAAGTGCCCGCACTGCATCGCCAAAACTTCCAAAAGCACAGGCAAATCCGCAGAAGAAGCGTCCAAACACAACAGTGTACGCGCACAGCACGATCAGCGCTGCCACGAAAGAAGTTACTTCCAGATGTGCTCTTGTTCCCATCTGGGTAAAAATATATTTAACTCCGTTAAAAGCTACTGTGTAGGCAGACGGAATAAACAGAAAATACATTAACTGTATCGCTGCCCGCACCCACACATGAATTTTTTTTATGCTCTTTTTATTTAGCTGTTTCATTTATTGGCACCGCCTTCCGCAAGGGCCTGTGCCGTTGCATTTTTAATACCGGTAGAACTGAAGGTAGCACCGCTGATGGTATCCACATCTGCGCTCTGTGTATCCAGAATCTCCGGAATGATATCTTTTGCCATTGTCAGATAAGCACTGTCCTCTTTTTCTGCAGACAAAATAGTAAGATCTGTAATTTTACCATCCGCAATAGTCACTTCCACGGTAATATCTCCGCCAAATCCGGTCGCTGTTCCCTGATATGTTCCGTCTTTGTAGAGCCTGCCGCTTTCCCCTGATTCTGCCGCAATTTCCGCATTCTGACGGTCTGCCTCGGCTTTCGCCTCAGCATCCGTCTGCTCATGTGCCATGGTGACTTTGTTATAACCAAACAAAGCCGCCACAATGACACATACATTGATGATTCGTATAATAAATTTCTTCATTCTTCTCAGTTTCTATCCTTTATTCATACTTTCTTTTGATTTGTTTTCCTCAAGGAATTTCTCTCTGGCCTGTGCCAGTGCTTCTTTGCATGCTTCTTTGATGGAATTTGAGGAGCAGGTTGCACGGGAAACGGTATCCAGTCCCGCCAGATTGCTTTCCACCTGACTTCCTGCATTCTCCTGTGTCATATCCACAACAGCCATGCCGATAATGCGGCTCGCCATTCCTGTAATGCTGGAAGTTCCACTTACCGCACGTTTGATGTAGGAATTATTACCGGGATCACCATCGCCGGATACATTTGTAATATCTGTGATTTTGTCATTCTTAACAGTAATCGTAGCAGTCAGATTATAAGCATCGAAATCCTCATCTTCGTCCGGCTCACATTTTACCGTCACAGTGTATGTACCATCTGCATAGTATACCGGGCCACTCTGATCCGGTGCATCTGTATTTCCGGAATTATTTCCGTTATTATTTCCACTATTATTGGTATTTCCATTGTTACCGTTATTATTATTCTGGTTTCCGTTATTACTGTTGTCAGATCCGTTGTTTGCATTGGAATTATTTCCATTGGACAGATTTGCTGCTGCCTTTGCGGACTCCAGGGCAGCCTTGACTGCGTTGATGATACCGTTGGAACTGTATGTCGCTCCGGATACCACATCCACACCTGTCGTCTGATTTTTCACAATATTGCCTGCTACCGCACGGGCACGGTTAAAGAATGCCGCATCATCTTCATTTTCCAGAATTTCTACGGACTGAATGGTCTTATTTTTCAACACGATGGCTACTTTGACATCTCCGAGATAACCTTCCGCTATTCCATAATACGTTCCATCCGGATATGGAAATTTTCCACTTACGGTCGGTGTTGGTGGCGTCTGATTCAGCTGTTCATTCTGTTCTGTATTTTCTGTAGATGCCGGCACAGTGCTTCCATCCACAGCTGCCTGCGCCAGTGCATTACGCACTGCATTGATGATACCGACGGAACTGTAAGTCGCTCCGGATACGGTATCCACATTTGTACTCTGGGAAGATACGATCTTTCCCGTAATGACAGATGCTTTTCCGATATAGCTGCTGCCGTCAGAAGTGGATACGATCTCCACGGACGCGATCTTACCGCCGCTGATCACAACTTTTACTTTGATCGGACCTGCAAAACCGGTAGCACTTCCGTAATATGTTCCATCTTTATAAGCTGCTGCATCCACAACTTCTGCCACGGAAGTAGATCCCTGTCCCTGACCCGGATTTTCTGCTGTCTTTCCACTGTCTTTTTCTCCTGTCAGTGCATTCTTTACCGCACTGATGATGCCTCTGGAACTGTAGGTCGCGCCGGATACTACATCCACATCCAGATTCTGGGACTGAATGATCCGGTCGATGACGCCCTTCGCACGATTGAAAAATGCTGCATCATCTGCTTCCACATTCAGAATCGTGATCGCCACGATCTTTTTATCTTTGATTTCTACGGAAACTGTAATCTTTCCGGCAAAACCGGTTCCGGTTCCTTCATATATACCATCCGGCAGATCAAATACCTGACCTTCCAATGTCATTTCTTCTGCAGTCTCTTCCTCTGTGGAATCTGCATCCGACGTCTTTGGCGAAGATTTCTGCACCGCATAAACCTTCGGTGTGTAAGTTGCTACAGATACTCCGACGCAGGCCACCACCAGCAACGCTGATAACGCCGGTGCCATAGTACTCAACTTAAGCTTATCTTTCTTCATTATCTCTCTCCTGACTTTTTATAACATTGCTTCCCATGTCCGTTGGAAACACGATGTGCTTTTGTTTGATAGGATGTTCATCGTAATTTTCTATCAAACAAAAAATGCTATGGTAACTTGCATTAGCATTTTCTAACGCACGTTATCATAGCATTACTTTTTTTCCAAATCAAATCATTTTTCTCTATTTTATCAATAACTTGCTCTATTGATAATTTTTATGCAATTTCTCCTGTTTTTTCTCAATAACTCCGGTAAGTACTGGTAAACGCACATTACAAACACATATTTGTTTTTGCGATTTTCTTCCAATCGCTCTGCGTACAAAAACGGATACTTATCTGCCAGATTCATAGGCCCGCTTTACTGCCGGCAGGATCACTCTGGATACCACACCGATCAAAAGTCCTGTCACAAACCCGGAAATCAGAAGCACCGGTATATAAAAAATCAGTTTCAGATTTTCCACTACGAGAATCGCAACTACCAGCTGTCCGATGTTATGGCAGATACCACCCATAACGCTGACAGCCAGAATTGAGAGCTTATCTGTTTTTTTCAGAAGCAGCATAACCGCCAGACTGAACAGACCGCCTGCCAGACTGTACATGATCGAAGCCAGATTTCCAAACATAAATCCGCTTAAAAAAATACGCACTACAGAAACAAACAGTGCTTCTTTCCCGCCAAACAAATATATTACCGCTACGATCACCAGATTGGCCAACCCCAGTTTTACCCCCGGAATCCCGAAATTGATCGGGATCAGTGTTTCCACGTAGCTAAAAATCAGAGCCAGTGAGATCATCATTGCCATCAGTGCAACTTCTTTTGCAGATGTCTTTTGTTTTTTCATACTTAATCATCCTGTCTATCTTTTGACTGTTTTACTTTGTCACTATTTTTTCAATATTCTTTATATTGTTCATGTTGATATAGTCATCATAAACGCCGTCCGTAATATACAGCTTACCGTCTTCATCTTCCATGATCGCATCAAATCCATCTGCTGCGCAATGTTCTTTACAGTAAGAGATTGCATCTTTCGTACCAAGTACGAAAAGTGATGTAGATAAACCATCTGCCAGCGTGCTGTCCGCACTGACAATCGTCACTGAAATCAAACCGTTGTTTGCAGAATAACCAGTCTTTGGATCAATAATGTGATGATACTTCACACCAGTATCTTTATCAATAAAATAGCGCTCATAACCACCGGAAGTGATTATCGCTTTATCTGTCACATTTACACCGCCCAGAAATCCGTCCGTATTATTCGGATCCTGAATGCCGACCTTCCATTGACTGCCATCGGTTTTATTTCCAAGAACATGTGCATTTCCGCCAAGATTGATCACAGCACTTTCAATGCCATATTTTTTCATAATCTCCATAACTCTGCCGGAAGTATAGCCTTTTGCAATTCCACCGAGATCAATCTCCATTCCCTCTGGAAGGCTGATGCTTGTCTGACCATTTTCTTCACTTAATGAGATTTTTCCAGCGTCTACCAGTGCAAGCTTATCTGCCAGATCAGATTTGCCTGGCACTGCAAAATTCCCTGTCGTAAATCCCCAAAGCTGCATAACCGGATAAATACTGATATCAAACGCACCGTTTGTGCTCTGATAAATATCCAGTGCCCGTTTTACCAGATATTCGGTATCTTCCGAAAGTACACCGCCGCCATTCTGATTGATTTTGTAAATTTCACTGGTTTCCTTTCCTGTTGATAGCAGATTATCCAGACGCTGAATTTCAGCAATTCCGGCTTCCACTGCCTCCTTGGCATTTTCTCCATAAGCAGTCAGTGTCATATACGTATCCATCGCAAATATTTCACTGGTGTATTCCTGATTATTGTTTTTATTTTTCGTCGTTGCAGTTTCCTGGGAAGCAGAAGTCTCATTCTGTGCTGGATCAGATATATTGTTTTTTGCATTACAGCCTGCATGTGGAAGACAGAACAGTGTCCCACAAAGCAGTACCATCATTATTCTCTTTCGCATCTATCAAAATCCTCCGTATTGTTTGTAAGATATCAGTTTTTCACTTATTAGCTGAAACTAACGTTTATCTTAGTACATCCCCCGCAATTTTGCAAGCAGTTTTTTCTCTTTTCTGGATACTTGCACCTGCGATGTACCAAGTATTTTTGCCACATCCGACTGCGTCCGCTCCTCCACATAACGCAGATAGATCAACCGGCGCTCCTCTGATTCCAGTTGATTTAGCAGCTGTTCAAGAAACAGGTGATTTATTCTGCATTCAATCTCATTTTTCTGATCACAAATCTGCTCTCCCAGTGTCAGTGTCTTTCCTTCCTTTCCAGGAATCGGTCGATCGTAAGAATCAACTTCAGAATTTGCTGCCAGTGACTGCACGATATCTTCCCTGCGGATTCCTGTTTTTTCTGTCAGTTCCTCCAATGTCGGATCACGGCCGTATGCGTTTTGCCACGCAGTCACCGCCTGAGAAACTTTCCATGCTGTCTCTTTTAACGTCCGGCTTACTTTCAGCATCCCGTCATCCCGCAGATACCGACGTATTTCTCCAATGATCAATGGAACTGCGTAGGTAGAAAATTTCACCTCATAGCTCACATCAAAACGGTCAATCGCTTTGAGCAGTCCGATACTTCCAATCTGGAACAAATCCTCCGGATCATATCCGCGGTTTGAAAATCTGCGTACAATACTCCAGACCAGTCCTATATTTTCCTCTACCAGCCGGTCTCTGGCTGCTTTATCTCCCTGGTGCGCCCATTTAATTTCTTCTAACACCTGATCCATATGTAACTAACTGATCTCCCGTGTCATTATTACCCGTGTACCTTTACCAGGTGTGGATTCCACCTCCAGAGTATCCATGAAGGCTTCCATAAAAGAAAATCCCATGCCGGAACGCTCCAGATCCGGTCTTGTCGTATACAGAGGTTCCAATGCTTTTTGAATATCTGCAATGCCACGTCCTTCATCTGTGATGACTACATAAAGCGTCCGCTCACAAATTCCTGCTTCCAGCCAGACTGTTCCACCTTTTGAATTATAACCATGAATGATACAGTTTGTGACAGCTTCGGAAACGGCTGTCTTAATATCTGCCAGTTCTTCGATTGTCGGATTCAGATAACTGACAAAGGCAGCTACCGCCGTGCGGGCAAATCCTTCATTCTCTGATTTTGCAGTAAAGGATATCTGCATCCAGTTTTCTGTCGCATCTCCTCCTTCTTTCTCCTGACAGATTTGTGTCTTTTCACAGGTTTCCCACTTGCTGTTTTTTTCTGTCATTCCCTGTATATAAGTTTCCATCCCTCTTATCTCCCTTCCTCTTCCATCAGTGCTTCTAACCCTGACATTTTAAAAATGTGTTTCATTCGCTCATTTAAATGTACCGCCGACACAGTTCCACCGGAAAACTTCATATTTTTGTATCTTCCGAGAATTACACCGATACCGGAACTGTCCATCCAGTCAGTGCGGGAAAAATCAAAAATAATCTTTCGTATAAAATAGCTTTCCGCCAGCAAGTCGGCTTCCTCACGCAGACTGTCGGAAATGTGATGGTCAAGTTCCTTTGGAAGATAGATACGAAGGATATTTCCTTTGATTTTGTACTCACAATTCATGTTTTTGGCTCCTTTTTTGGGTTATTAAAACAAAAAAGGCAATATACAAAAATACATAAATGAATAACTATTCATCTATCATATCTTTTGTATATTGCCATTTATTGACACTTATTTAGTTGTTATCTGTGCTGTCGCCGGAAGTATCCCCCGCAGATGTATCTGTCTGATTATCCGCAGTTCCGTTTGCATCCGGAACGGTTATACCACGGCTCTGCATATCATCGATCATTTCCTTACATGTATTTCGCACGTTGGAGGAATTTGTCTTTTCCTTTGCAATCTGGAACCATTTGAGTGCATTGCTCTCATCATTTTGATAGTTATAAGCAAATGCCAGATAATATGCTGCTTTTCCATCCTGATATCCTTCGTTTGTTTTTACGATGGATTCCAGTTTCGCAATGGCTGCAGTATAATCTTTCTGCTCATACAAATCCAGTGCTTCGTTCATATCAGCTTCCAGCATTGCTCCCTGAACATCTGTCAGCATATTGTCAAAAATCTGCTGTGCGCTTTCACTGAGCAGATCTCTGTTTACTTTCGCCAATGTCTCTCCGGCATCCACATGCTTATTCGCCGTATACAATACATACGCATTCAAAAGTTCTTCATAAGACTGATTTTTCTGGTCTGCGGAACTTGTTTCGGTCTGCGCATCATCCACGGTCTTTTTCAGGCTTGCAATTTCATCCTCCAGACTCTTGATACTCTGCTCTCTGGTAGCAATCGTTTCATTTGCCTTGACAAGCTGAGCTGCTGCATTGGTATTTGCATTTTTGCGGATTCCGGGTACGATCAGAAAACAGACCACTGCTATACCAATGGCTGCTCCTACCAGCAGGTTCACAACTGTCAGTACTGCTGTATTGTCAGTAAATTTTGCCGGACGGATGATCAGGTCATTTCCACTCTGATAACTAACCGTATCTTTTTCCTTTTGTTTCATTTTTCCGTTTGCCTTCATATGCAGACGGCATTCTTTTTTATAGCGCATCGTATTGGCATCGCCTGCATCAATTTTTTCTGCATTTTTTAATGCACGCAACGCCAGATCATAACGCTCTTCCTTCATATATAGTAAAGCAAGTAACTGATGTCCCTTGACAAGCTTCGGATTCAGCGCAAGTACTTTTTTCAACTGGATCAATGCCAGATCTGTATTGCCTTCTTTGCAGTAAGTCAGTGACTGATTAAATTTCTTAACCGTCTGTGACAGTGTCTCAAGACGGGCAGAACTTTTCTGGATATCAGCCAGATAGTCATTTGCAGGATTTTCCTCTCCCTGCATGCTCTTGCTGATGATCCATTCACTCAGTGCCTTAACGATCTCGCCCAGTTCAAAATAAACCAGTCCGAGCAAGTTACGAGCTTCTATATTCATCTTGTTATAACGAAGACTCATCTTCAGATACTCTACTGCACCACTTAAGTCGCGAGCCTGCGCACGCTCCAGCCCGTCATTGTAAAGCTTATTGGAAATACTTACGATTTTTTTCCAGATTTTCACATCCGCTTCACAACTCGGACAAGTATCCGTAGAATCCAGATGGGCACCACAATAATAACAGTTCATCTGTATCCTCCTATCTTCTGCTCTCTTTCATCATTTCCTGCAAAATATCCATCATATCAGTCAGATCGCGGTTGTAAATTGCATCCTCTGCTTCTTCTATCTCCATGCTCGGTTCAAATTTCTTTAATTCTTCCTCAAAATCAATCATCACAGTTCTCCTTCCATACTTCCATCAATGCACCTATGAAATAGAGTGAACCTGTACAGAAAAGCTTCTGTCCCGGCTTCTTCTTCTCTATCATTGCCCTGAAGGCTTCTCGATAATCGGCATAGCCAGTTATCGGAGGGTTGGTCTCAGACTGGCACTTAGACTCTGCTTCCACCGTATGCTCACTAAAGCAGTCTGATCTATGCCCGCCCAAATGGTCTTTTAGCTTGCTTTCAAATAGTTTCTCTAATTTTTCAAAAGATATGCCACGTTCGTTCGGAATCGTAGTAACAGCCATCTCCTCCCAGGAAATATCTGCTGTCAGCATATCAATTGAGGTGCTGTAATCCTTTTCTTTTACCATAGAAAACAGCAGCAATGGACGATACATATCCTCTTGCGTCAATCGGTTTACCGTTTTCGTAAACATTCCGATACCTGAAGTATTGTGTGCCCCATCAAAATAAATTTCCGGTGCGATCTCCTGCATTCTTCCCTGCCAGAACGCTTCTTTCATTCCTTTATAAAGCTGCTTCTCTGTATTTTCTCCGGAAAGGTCCTGCGGATACTGCTGCTGCAATACACGCATTGCAAGAATGGCCAGTGCTGCATTTTCCACCTGATACACTGCTGCTCCTGGAATCGTCCATCTTGTTTCCTTATCATAAGCAGTTGAAAGAGAAAAATCAATAAAATTATTCTTAAATTCCAGAATCTGGTACATTTTTTTCTCAAGTGCAGTGTATGGGCTTTGCATTTTCTGTGCATAATCCCGAATCACATTGGAAGCTTCCGGTTCATTAGCATCAAATACAACCGGAACTCCTGCTTTTATAATACCTGCTTTCTCTCCGGCAATCTGCTCGATCGTATCTCCCAGAATTTCTGTATGCTCCAGACTGATGGATGTAATAATACTTAAAATCGGATGTGCAAAACTATTTGTCGCATCCAGTCTGCCGCCCAGTCCGGTCTCCATTACAATATATTCTACACCGGCTCTTTCAAAAATTACCATGCCCATAGCAAAAATAAACTCGAAAAATGTCGGAAAGCCAAGACCTTTTTCTTCCAGCTCTTCTGCTTTCTTTTTTACCTGCGCATAAGCTTTCAGAAACTGTGCTTCACTGCAAAGGGTTCCGTTTATCTGGAATCGCTCGCGAATGTCAATCAGGTGGGGAGATGTAAACAGACCAACTGTTTTTCCCTCAGAAAGCAATATATGGTAAAGGAAGCAGCAGACGCTTCCTTTACCATTACTTCCTGCCACATGAATGACTTTGCAGCGATTACCGGGATTGCCTAGCAGCTCCATAAAATGCTGTGTATGTGCAAGGCTGTGTTTTTTGGTAAACTTTGGAATTCCATACAAAAATTCCACCGCTTGTTTCATGTTTTCACTCATATTATTTTAACTGTGCCAGACGATTTTCTACGTCTTCCATCATCTGTTTGTATTTCTCAAGTTTTGCTTTCTCCTCATCAACTTTCGCCTGAGGTGCTTTACTTAAGAATTTCTCATTGTTCAGCATACCATTGGAACGTGCCAGCTCTTTTGCAAGTTTTGCTTTCTCTTTCTCCAGGCGTTCCCGCTCTTTTGCCATATCTACCAGTTCCTCTAACGGAATGTATACAACAGCATTTGGGATAACAACGGATACGGCATCCTCCGGAATTCCGGCTTTGTCTGCCTGTACGTCAATCTCACTTGCAGAAATTAACTGGCTGTAAATGTCTTTGTGGGAAGCAAACAGCTCGCGCAGATCTGCATCTGGAGATACGATGAAATATTTTGCTTTGCGGCTTGGTGGAACGTTCATCTCGGAACGGATGTTTCGGATGCCCTTAACCAGTACTTTGATGGTCTCCACATCAGCTTCTTCTTTTGCAAAATCCCACTCCTCGGTGTATTCCGGCCATGGAGCAAGCATGATGGTCTCCTCTTCCGGACAAAGGGTGCAGAAGATCTCTTCTGTGATAAACGGCATGTACGGATGCAGCATCTTTAATGCGTTGGTCAGTACTGTTTTCAGAACCCAGAGTGCAGTATTTGCAGCTTTCGGATCTTCTTCTTTCTTGTACAGACGTACTTTTGCAATCTCGATATACCAGTCACAGAACTCTTCCCAGATGAAGTCATATACTTTCTGAACTGCGATTCCCAGCTCATATTTATCCATATTCTCTGTCACATCTTTGGCCAGAGTATTTACTTTTGATAAGATCCATTTATCAACCGGCAGCAGATCTGCATCTTCCGGTTTGGTCGGCTGCTCATCGCCCAGGTTCATCATAATGAAACGAGATGCATTCCATACTTTATTAGCAAAGTTACGGCTGGACTCTACACGCTCCCAGTAGAAACGCATGTCGTTTCCAGGTGCGTTACCTGTGATCAGTGTCAGACGCAGGGCATCAGCACCGTATTTATCAATAACCTCTAACGGATCGATACCATTTCCGAGGGATTTACTCATCTTGCGTCCCTGGGAATCACGAACCAGTCCGTGGATCAGTACGGTGTGGAATGGCTCTGTGCCGGTCTGCTCTAACGCAGAAAATACCATACGGATAACCCAGAAGAAGATGATATCATATCCGGTAACAAGTACATCTGTCGGATAGAAGTAATCCAGTTCCTCTGTCTTGTTCGGCCAGCCAAGTGTGGAGAATGGCCACAGAGCAGAGGAAAACCAGGTATCCAGTGTATCCTCATCCTGTTTTAAATGGGTACAGCCACATTTCGGGCATTTTTCCGGCATTTCGCGAGAAACGACCATCTCACCGCATTCCTCACAGTAATAAGCCGGGATTCTGTGTCCCCACCAGAGCTGTCTGGAAATACACCAGTCACGAATGCCTTCCAGCCAGTGCATATATGTTTTTCCAAAGCTTTCCGGAACAAATTTCAGTCTGCCGGACTGTAATGCATCAATGGCCGGTTTTGCCATCTCTTCCATTTTTACAAACCACTGCGGTTTGATCATCGGCTCAACAGTTGTCTTACATCTGTCATGCGTACCTACGTTATGAACATGTTCAACTACTTTTACAAGTAATCCGAGCTCATCTAATTTTGCAACGATAGCTTTTCTTGCTTCGTAACGATCCATGCCTTCATAAATACCGCCATTTGCATTGATGGTTGCATCATCATTTAAGATGTTGATTTCTTCCAGATTGTGGCGTTTTCCTACCTCGAAATCGTTCGGGTCATGTGCCGGTGTGATTTTTACACATCCGGTTCCAAACTCTTTGTCTACATATGGATCTGCGATAACCGGGATCTCACGATTTACGATCGGAAGCAGTAATTTCTTACCAATGATATCTGTATAACGCTCATCATCCGGATTTACAGCTACTGCAGTATCTCCAAGCATTGTCTCCGGACGGGTAGTAGCAATCTCTACATATCTGCCTTCCTCACCGATGATCGGGTATTTGATATGCCAGAAATGACCTGTCTGCTCTACATGCTCTACCTCTGCATCAGAAATAGAAGTTTTGCAGACCGGACACCAGTTGATAATGCGGGATCCTTTGTAAATATATCCTTTGTCAAACAGACGGATAAATACTTCTTTTACTGCCTCAGAGCATCCCTCATCCATAGTAAAACGCTCTCTGTCCCAGTCAGCGGAAGAACCCATTTTCTTTAACTGTTTTACGATACGTCCGCCGTACTCTTCTTTCCAGTCCCATGCATATTTCAGGAACTCGTCACGGGTTAAATCTGCTTTGTTGATTCCTTTATCTTTCAGACTGTTAATAACCTTAACTTCTGTCGCGATAGCTGCATGATCAGTACCCGGCTGCCATAATGCGGAATATCCCTGCATTCTCTTGTAACGGATCAGGATATCCTGCATGGTGTTATCCAGAGCGTGTCCCATGTGAAGCTGACCGGTGATATTTGGCGGTGGCATAACAATAGTAAATGGTTTCTTGCTTCTGTCTACTTCTGCATGAAAATATTTATTGTCTTCCCATTTCTGGTACAGACGGTCTTCGATCCCTTTTGGATCATAGGTCTTTGCTAATTCTTTCATTCTGTCTCCTTTCAAAAACATGTGTTTTCTTTGTAATAAAAAGCCCTCCACATGCATCATACATGTGAAGGGCGAATCTACGCGGTACCACCTTCATTTTATCTCATCTGCCTCTTTTGAACTCCACCGAAATGAAATAACTGCCATTCATTTTTATTAAAATGGGATTTCAATTCAAACGGAGATGAAATCTCTGTGATTGATTAACGGGAATCACCCGGGATTTCCTACGCACCATTCTGCAAACATATCATCTGTTTTCTTATTACAACAAAACTGACATCCACAGTTTTCACTACTTTTGTCTCATATGCATATATGCTGCTGTATTGGCTTCAGACATCCGGTTCCAAAGCTACCTTCCGCGAACTGCCTGTCAGACGGTCTTTCAGTCCATGAACCATCTTCCCTGTCACCACATCTTTCGCGTACTCCTCTTTGTCACTACCTTTTATAACTATAAAATTGTAAAGCGGTCATTCGCAATCCGCTTTTGCTACTTGCTCATGAACGCAGTCGCTTTGCGACCTGCGTTCAAAGTCTTAAAACATCATAAACAACATTTTTTGCCTTGTCAAGTTATTTATAACTGTGAATAACCAAATCCATTTACCATGGCTTCAATGGCAAATCCTTTTTTGCAATATGGGCATTCATCTCTGCCAAAGGCCTGATATCCTGGCACATCATCTGCAGTAAATACAGAATGTACTTCCATGCCGCCAACTTTCTTTACTGTGCTGAA
>CAKREL010000064.1 GCA_934317205.1 uncultured Eubacterium sp. | reverse complement strand
TGTTCCACAGAGTTCGGAGGAAAACCAAATACACACACCTGCCCGGTTTGTACCGGTATGCCGGGTTCCCTTCCGGTATTGAACAAACAGGTAGTGGAATATGCCATGGCCGTTGGTCTGGCAACAAACTGCAGCATTACCCGATACAGCAAATTTGACCGGAAAAACTATTTTTATCCGGATAATCCGCAGAACTACCAGATTTCACAGCTGTATCTGCCAATCTGCCGCAACGGTTATGTGGAGATCGAGACACCGGCGGGTAAAAAGCAGGTGCGCATCCATGAGATCCATATGGAGGAAGATGCCGGCAAATTGGTGCATGACGAGTGGGAGGACGTATCCATCGTGGATTACAACCGTTCCGGCGTACCGTTGATCGAGATCGTATCCGAGCCGGATATGCGTTCTGCCGATGAAGTGATCGCTTACCTGGAGACACTGCGCCAGACCATTCAGTATCTGGGTGCATCCGACTGTAAATTAAACGAAGGCTCCATGCGTGCCGATGTCAACCTGTCCGTTCGTGAGGTTGGTTCACCGAAGTTTGGAACCCGTACCGAGATGAAAAACCTGAACTCCTTCAAAGCAATCGCACATGCCATCGAAGGAGAGCGGGAACGTCAGATCGAACTTCTTGAGACGGGAAGAAAAGTCGTGCAGGAAACCCGTCGCTGGGATGACAACAAAGAATCTTCTCATGCAATGCGTTCCAAAGAGGATGCACAGGATTACCGTTACTTCCCGGAACCGGATCTCGCCCCGATCGTTATCTCCGAGGAGTGGATCAACGAGATCCGCAGCCGTCAGCCGGAGCTGCGTCCGCAGAAGCTGGAGCGTTATCGCAGAGAGTACGACATTCCGGAATACGATGCACAGATCATCACCGGAACAAAGCACATGGCAGATCTTTTCGAGGAAACCACCAAAATCTGCGGAAAACCGAAAAAAGTATCCAACTGGCTTATGGGCGAGACGATGCGCCTTTTAAAAGAACATGGTATGGAAGCAGAGGAAATCTGCTTTGCACCGGAGCATCTGGCTACACTGATCGAACTGGTTGATGCAGGTACGATCAACGGTTCCGTGGCAAAAGAAGTCTTCGAGGAAATGTTTCAATCAGACATTGATCCGGAGAAATATGTGGAAGAAAAAGGACTGAAAGTGGTCAATGACGAAGGCGCACTGCGCGAGACCATTGAAAAAGTCATTACAGACAATCCGCAGTCTGTGGAAGATTACCATAATGGCAAAAAGAAAGCCATGGGATTCCTTGTCGGCCAGACCATGAAGGCTATGAAAGGAAAAGCAAATCCGGCTATGGTCAATGCAATTCTCCACGAACTTCTTGTTTAGGGTGGTTTGGAACAAGTAGAAACGAACTCCAACAAGAACCTGAAAAATTTTCTGTGACCACTGCGTCGCTTATTTCCGACCGCTCCCGCGAACTCGCCCGCAAAACCGGCGGGCTCAGACACACTCCCGCGGTCGGGCTAGACGCAGCGGTCACAACGAAAATTTTACAATGGTTCTTTCGTTGGAGTTCGTTTCTGCTTTGTTCCATTTACACTGTGACACCGCGTGACACGCATGCATATAAGCTTATGGCAAAATAACTGTTGTGTTGCATGCGCAGATTTACACAGAGAAAAGAAAAAGCGAAAGGAATTGGCTATTTACGCTACCCTTGACAGAATCAATGTAACCCATTGATAGAAAAATAAAAATGGGTTATAATGGGTTATATAGGAAACGAGGTGATAGCATGGATATTTATAAACGCATACAAGAATTGGAAAGGGAAATTGCTGTTTTACCACAGGGCACTATAAACATCAAAAAAATAAACGGAAAACAACAGCCTTATTTGCAATGGACAGAGAACGGAAAAAGTAAAAGTAAGTATATAAAAGTGAAAGAACGGGAACAGATTTTTGCGGGTGTTGAACGTCGGAAACAATTACAGGAAGAACTGCGTGAATTGAAAGCTCTTTACAGTGGGGAGACGAAACTGGTAACGGAAGAAACAAAATTTGAAACTTCTGTTGTGACCGGTCAGCGCCTTCTTGCAATGACAAAAGGTGTGAAAAACTGGCAGGAACGTGATTGTTTCGGACAATTGCAGCAGTTTCTGGAAAGTGATGAAACGGATCGTGTATGCCTTGTTTTTGGTTTACGCCGAACAGGAAAAACGACAATGCTTCGTCAGGCCGTATTGAAAATGACATCGGAGCAGGCATCCAAAACAGCATATATCAAAGCTAAGGCAACAGATACGATGGCTTCTATGAACAGGGATCTGGAAAAATTGCTGGAACAGGGATTTGAGAACGTATTTATTGATGAAGTGACATTGATGTCGGATTTTATTGATTCGGCTGCACTGTTTTCCGATGTCTATGCAGTTCAGGGAATGAAAATCGTTTTGTCCGGTACCGATTCCCTGGGGTTCTGGTTTGCACTGCATCAGGAACTATATGATCGTGCTGTTACCATTCACACAACATTTATTCCATTCAGGGAACACAGCCGTTTGCTTGGTATCGACAGTATTGATGAATATATCCGCTATGGAGGAACGCTGCGAGCAGGAGAACTGGCGTTTGATGATGACGATGTGAATGCAGAAGATGCATCCTTTCGGGATGATGAGTCTACCAGAAGATATATTGATACCGCTATTTGCAAAAATATTCAGCATTCTTTAAATTGCTGTCAGGACGGAGAATATCTCAGACATTTACGATCCTTGTATGAAGCCGGTGAACTTACCGGTGCGATTAATCGAATTATCGAAGATATGAACCATCGTTTTTTACTTCGGATTCTGCTCAGTAAATTCAAATCACATGATCTGGGTTCAGCGGCAGATATAATTAGAAAAGACCGAAATCCTGATCGGCGCAGCGATATTTTAGACAGAATTGATACGGAATCGGTGACAAAGCGTTTGATGAGTCTGTTGGATATTCAAAATAAAGAGGAGCAGTCCGTTGGAATCACGAATGTACATGTGGAGGAAATTAAGGAATATCTGAAAGCATTGGATCTGATTGTGGATATTCCGGAGGAGACAATCGTTCCGGGAGCAGAAGCGTTAGAAAATATTATTTTCACACAACCTGGAATGCGGTATTGTCAGGCACAGGCACTTGTGCATGCACTCACAAAAGATGAACTGTTTGCAGCGTTAAGTGAATACGAAAAAAATATGGTTTCTGAGCGTATTTTAGAAGAAGTACGTGGGCGAATGATGGAAGAAATTGTTTTACTTGAAACTTATAAATCAGCGAAAAAGCAAAAAAAAGCGTTCAAACTGACATTTGCTGTTGGCGAGTATGATATGGTAATTTATGACACAAAGGAAAATAATTGTGAATGCTATGAGATAAAGCACAGTGATCAGATTGTTCCGGCACAAATGCGTTATCTGGTGGATGAGGAAAAATTGCAGCAGACAGAAAAGCGATTTGGCAGTATAAAAAAACGTTGTGTCTTATATCGTGGCGAAGAGACCATATTAGAAAATGGTATTGAATATCAAAATGTAGAAAAATATCTGAAAGGGTTATAGAATCTTGTGTTATCTATATAAAAGCATAAACGTTTTATTAAATGCGAATGGTATAGTTGAAAAAAACCTGTGATCTGTGGTAAGATAAGAAAGTCTCAACGGCATTTTTGAGGAAAAATAATATGCACTTTGATTTTTCAGAAAGAGAGATTCCAAGTGTATGAAAACGAATGGAGAAATTCTTATGATAGATAACGATTACAGAGAAGTAGATACAGATGCAAAAGACGAGACTGTATCTGAGAAAAACGAGACAGCGGACACCCCGGCGCAGACCGGTGAAGTTCCGGTGGAGTCTGGTGAAGTAGTGACAGACGATCAGACGGAGGAGAAGGACGATAAGGATGAGTTCGAAGAATTCTGCACGATGTGCCGCCGTCCAGCCAGCAAAGCCGGAAAGCTGATCCATGTGGCACCGCATATGGCGATCTGTCAGGACTGCATGCAGAAGACCTTTGATACGATGGGGCAGATGCCGGGGATCCCGGGTATGGGTGACCTCAATATCGGAGATATGCTCTCAAGTGGAAAATTGCCAAATATCCAGTTTGTGAATATGTCCGACCTCCCATTTGGCAATCAGCAGAAAGTAAAGAAGAAAAAACCAAAAGAGAAAAAGAAAGAAGAACCGGTACTGGATATTCATAAAATCCCGGCGCCGCACAAGATCAAAGCAAGTCTGGATGATTACGTAGTCGGTCAGGATTATGCGAAAAAAGTCATGTCAGTAGCTGTATACAACCATTACAAACGTGTGGCAGCAGGCGCAGAAGCGAATGCGGATGGTGTCGAGATAGAAAAATCCAATATGCTGATGGTTGGACCGACCGGCTGCGGCAAGACGTATCTGGTAAAGACACTGGCAAAACTTCTGGATGTGCCGCTTGCCATTGCAGATGCCACTTCCCTGACAGAGGCAGGTTACATAGGTGATGATATCGAAAGTGTACTTTCCAAACTTCTGACAGCAGCAGATAATGACGTAGAGAAAGCAGAGCGCGGTATCGTATTTATCGATGAGATCGACAAACTTGCCAAGAAGAAGAATGCGACACAGCGTGATGTCAGCGGTGAGTCCGTACAGCAGGGAATGCTCAAGCTGCTCGAAGGTGCAGAAGTAGAAGTGCCGATCGGGGCGACGAGTAAAAATGCGATGGTTCCGATGACAACCATTGACACATCCAATATATTATTTATCTGCGGTGGTGCTTTCCCGGGACTGGAAGACATCATCAAAGAGCGCTTAAATGAGCACGCATCCATCGGTTTCCAGGCAGACCTGAAGGACAAATATGATAAGGAAGAGAACCTGCTCCGCCAGGTGACCACAGAAGACATCCGCAAATTCGGTATGATCCCGGAGTTTATCGGACGTCTGCCAATCCTCTTTTCCCTGGATGCATTATCAGAAGATATGCTGGTACAGATTCTGAAAGAGCCGAAAAATGCGATCATCAAGCAGTATCAGAAATTACTCGCCATGGATGAAGTAAAACTCGAATTTGACGATGGCGCACTCCGTGCCATTGCAAAACGTGCCAGAGAGAAAAAAGTCGGAGCCCGCGCACTTCGTTCCATCATCGAGGAATTTATGCTTGATATCATGTATGAGATTCCAAAAGATGACAATATCGGCACAGTTACCATTACAGAAGCGTATATTGAAAAAACAGGCGGCCCGCTGATCCAGATGCGTGGAACACCAGAACTGGAAGATAAATCAGGAATCAATCAGTAGAATCATTACACCTATATATCCCTGCTTCGTTGTGAAGAACAAGGAGCAGAGAGCAAAAAAGACAGGAGAAAGAGCAAAAGCGCTCATTTCCCCTGCCTTTTTTATTCAATAGGAAGTATGTCAAATTTCCTGTCGAATAAAAAGGCAGGAAATCACATCGGATTTTCCGGTAAAAAAACGGATAAGAACCAGGAGGAGTTTGAATGAGAGAAGTAAATCCAAAATTACAAATGATGTTAGACTTTTTGATGCTGACGGTGGGAGCTGCCGTTGCAGCGTTTGCCATAGAAGAATTTCTGGTACCCTGTACGATTCTGGACGGCGGTGTCATAGGTATCGGCATCATGGTAAATAATCTGACCCGTATCCCATTAAGTATACTGACCATCGTGCTGAACATTCCGTTTCTTCTGATCGGTTCCCGGAAACTTGGTGTCACATTTATCGTAAAATCCGGTTATGCCATGGCAATGTTTTCAATATTTCTGGAAGTATTTGCACCGTGGGTCAATGCCACAGACCAGTATCTGCTTGCAGTATGCTTCGGTGGAGTGATCCTCGGGGCAGGAGTTGGTCTGGTCATTCGCTACGGAGGATGCCTGGATGGCACAGAGACAGTGGCGATACTGCTCAATCGCAAATTCAAATTACCGGTGGGACAGACCGTGTTGATCTTTAACGTGATCATCTATATCGTGGCAGCATTACTCTTTGGATTTGAACGTGCTATGTACAGCCTTCTTACTTATTTTATTACATCAAAAATTATTGATAAGGTAGAAACCGGCCTGGAGCAGGCAAAAGCTGCCATGATCATTACCGATGAAGGAAAAGAGATAGCAGATCAGATCTATCAGAAACTGGGCAGAACTGTGACGATGCTGGAGGGCGAAGGCCTGATCAGCGGAAAGAAAGTAGTATTGTACTGTGTATTGAACCGTCTGGAAATATACGAACTGAAACGTTTGATCAAAGAAGTTGATACATCTGCATTTATTACCGTCAGCGATGTGTCTGAGATCATTGGAACGCACATCAAGAAAACTGCGATAACATCAGCAAAATAAATGCAAAATAAAAGCAATATAAAAGGCAGCCAAATCCGAACGGCTGCCTTTTTAAGGAGAAGGTATTTTTTACTATGGGGGTAGCAAAAAACTTATAATGTATTGGGGGTTTTTACAGTTATTATAATAGCAAATATTCCTTCATAAGTGTTCACAATCATTCATAAAAATACACGAAAAAACTATACATTTTTCATAATAACCCAAAAGTAATCATTTCATAAACGTTACAATCCATTACTGGAATTTCAAAAAAAATAAAAAAGTGCAAAAAAATTAATGATTTTACGAAAATTTAATGCTTCTTGTAATGGTTGATAATGTACAATACTAATATAAATTGAGCGACGAAACAAAAAAGCATTGATAGAAAGATAAAAAAGGTACTGGCATGAGTGATAGACAGAAAAAGACAGAGACATTTATAGTAAAAGTCATGAATCAGCAAAATGCGACCTGGCAGGGCAGCGTTACCTGGGTCGATGAGCAGCGCGAGCAGTACTTTCGCAGTGCGCTGGAGCTGCTGAGACTGATAGACGGAGCACTGGAAAAGAAAAATAATCACGACAGCGATAAAGATAAAAGGAGGACGCCATGAAACATACAAAGAAAAAACGGATATTAGCATTGGTACTTTGCATGGTGCTGGTGTTGAGTACAGGAATAGCAGCCTTCGCAAATGAAAATGTCGGACTTCAGTCCGTGGCATGTTCGGCGACAAGTCTGGAAAGAGTGATTAAAAATGCAAACGGTGAGCAGATCGGCACACTGACAGCCGATGTTCCGGAAGGTGCATTCTTTGCAAATTCCTCAGATGCCAATATACAGATGGAAGTAGAACCGGATTCCGGAGAAGCCGGCGTGCTGAACCGTGTACAGCAGCAGATGGAAGCTGAGGGCGTGACCGGATATGCAATCAATAATTATGTAATGTGCGACGTTACATTTTATGTAAATGGTGAAAAGCAGATACCTCAGCAGCCAATCACATTCCATGTGTCAGGAACAAGTATTGATACACAGAATGTAATGGCTTTCGCAGATGACAGACAGAATACACCGACTCTGATGGATGCAGACACAGATGAAAACGGTGGATTACAGTTTACAGCACAGACATTTGGTGCTGAGACAGTTGTATATGGTATCTACGATGTAGCTGAAGCAGCAGAGGAAGATGGCACAGCAAATGATGCAACTGTAATGCCGATAGACGATCCTGCCAGTGACTATCAGATTAGTACAACAGTGTCTGAGGTAACGCTTACAGTAGAGCATTATGTGGGAGATAAAAAATTATATCGTGATACGACCATCGTTCTTAAAAACAATCAGACTATAGACAATATTGCAATTGCTTCTAATTATACTGTATCAAGAGTAGTACGTATGAAAGGTAATGTTGTAGATTGCGATATTAATAGAAATGAAGTCGTAACAGAAAATAGTACTTACCGTGTATATTATACAGCCCACACAGAGACAACGACTGGTTCTGTACAGATGTTTGATTATCAGGTAAAGGGTAAAGATGGTGCAAGTATTAATAATGAAGACAATTATGACTCGAACTCTACGAAGACAACCAGATTTGCAAGCGGAACAATTAGTGTCAACAGAAATGAGAATAAATACGACACGACAGTAAACGTTGACGGTAAGACAATATACATTAATACATGGGATACAAAGTCAAATGGTCAGACTGTAAACAAATTTGGTGATGTGGTTTTTGGCAATGGTAATGCTACAACAGGAATTATAAGTGGAGTAAATTATGCAACTGGTGCTTTGAAGATGAATAAGAATTCTTCTGGTCAGCAGATGTATGAACCGGGATTTTTTACAACAAGAGATACAAAATCAGGAAAACAGGTTTTGGATGGTTATACATTGGAATTCTCGAGAACCGGTGATACTTATACGATGACACAGGTGAATAAGCCATCAGGAGAGAGAGCAGCCAGCAGTGGAGATAACTTCTTCCCGTTAAACAATTTACAAAATCCACCTCATGATGATGCGAACGATAATGGAAATAACGATTATTTTGGAATGAGATATGATATCCAGTTCAAAATCGGCGATTATCTGGGAGACTTAAACTATAAGTTTACAGGTGATGATGATCTGTGGGTTGTATTGGATGCCAAAAAAGATGGTGGAAGAGTAATTGTAGATTTGGGCGGAATCCATTCAGCACTGGAAAAAGAAGTTGATATTTGGAATGTGTTGTTCCCAGGTAGAGATAGAAATAGTCTGAAAGATGCTGAAAGAAATGAAACACATACATTAACAGTTTTATATATGGAGCGTGGAGCATATCATTCTAACTGTAATATGGAATTTACGCTTCCGAATAGTACAATTATTACTCCAAGTACTGTTCCTACAGCAGACTTAAAGCTTACAAAAGAAAATACTTCAGGAACAAAACTTGCAAATGCAGTGTTTAAACTGGTAAATACCAATGGAACTGAGGTAGGAACTGCTACATCAGATGAAAATGGAAATGTTACTTTTGAAGGATTGAATGCAGGAGAGTATACACTGACAGAGGAAACTGCTCCTGAATCATACGTGAAATCAAAAACTTCATGGAAAGTAACAGTAGCCGTAAGCGGTGAGACTGCGACAGCAACGTTGTATGATACAAGCGGAACAGAAGAAACTGAGGTTACAAAAGCTGATAATGGTCGTTATAAAATCATTAATTATACAAAAGAAGAGGAACTGAAACTTTCTCTGAATTATAACAAAACGGCTAAAGTAACTGATTGGGATGCACGTAAATATGATATTGATATTACAGCATCTTCTCGGTTGACAAGCACAACGACACACGAGAGCGGTGGAACTGCAGATGTAATGTTAGTATTGGATGCTTCCGGTTCCATGGCAGAAAAATTAAACACATATACGGAAATAGGTTCAAATACATCATCGACCAGAGAAGAATTAGATACAGATACAACATATTATGTAGGTGTAAATGGTAAGTATCTTGAAATGAAGTATACGAAGGACTACTCTTCTTATCCTTATCGTCGTAAATGGATGATTAATGGATATGATGCTTCGAAAAATTATGAGAATTATACAATATATGAAAAGGTAACTACAAAAACCACACGAATGGATGCATTAAAATCCACTGCTACTCAGTTTGTTTCCGATATAGCAACAAAGTCACCAAATAGTAAAGTTGGTGTTACTGTGTTTAGCTCAAAAGGTTATGGTGACCATGGTGGAAACATAGACTTGCAGGAAGTAGGAGTAGGAACAAATGTAACTGATATTAATAAATTTATAAATGCATTAGATGCAAATGGTGGAACTAATCCTGGAGTAGGCCTTCAAGATGCGTATAATAAGCTGAAAGCATTAAAAGATAATGGAGATACGCTTCCAAAATATGCAATTTTATTTACCGATGGTGAACCTACAGGAGGAGGCAGCAGTTGGGATCCAGCGGCACAGAAAAAAGCAGAAGCATATGCCAAGGATTTAAAAGACATGGGTGTAACCGTTTATACAATTGGATTTGCACTTAATAATAAGACAAAGACATTCCTTGAAGGTGGAACTTATAATGGTACAAAATACCCAGGAATTGCTTCCGAAGGATGTGCAAAAACTGCAGATGATGCGGCAAGCTTACTTGCTATCTTCGACAAGATTTCTAGCACCATTACAAATAATTTGGAGATCAAGCATGCCAAAATCGTTGATGTAATTGATCCAAGATTTGTAATCCTTGACAAAGAAGGAAATCAGATTACAGAGGATTATATCGATAAAAAAGGTAAGACAGATGAGAATGGCATTAAATATGTCACATTAGATAACGGAGGAAAAGTATACTATAACTATAAAGATAACAAACAATACCAATACATTGAATGGACGGAGCAGACAATCCCGAATGAGAATAATAAGACTGATGGGAATAAGAAGGATGAGTGGAAAAAAACTATAAAAGTTCAGGCTCAGACAGATTATATCGGAGGAAATGATGTACCGACGAATATCTCTCCGGATTCCAAGATAACAACGTCCTATGGTGAGGGAGTATTGCCACAGCCAAAAGTAAATGTAAAAGCTGATCTGAAGCTGAACGATAAAAAAATCGATATTTATAAAGGTGATGATGTTCCAAAAGCAGATGATGTGTTAAAAGATATGATTCAGAATTACACAGCAAATACTGAAAAATATGGTGTAAAATCAGATCAGTTTGAAGCAAAATGGTATTCCGAAGATGCATTAACACGGGATTTTGCAGAAGGAACAGAAACCACATCAGACATTGTTGGAAAAGCGGTAATTAATGATACTACTTATTATCTGAAAGTTACATATAATGCCGGTAAGCCGTCAACTGAAAGCAATGCTAATACAACTTTAAATAGTAACATTTACATTGCCGGAGGCGATACGCATATAGTTGAGGCAACAACTCAAGCAACTCAGACTACTCCGAGCAAAAAATATGGAACTTACAATATCCATGTGATTTCAGGAACTATTAAAATCACAAAGAAATTAGTAGAACCGTTAAAATCTGATCAGGCATTTGAGTTTGTTGTCAAAAATGCGGATGGAAATGAAGTTGCAAGAGTTCCAATCACTATAAATAAAGATGAAAAAGAGGGAACCGTAACTGATAAAAATGCTTTGGCAAATTTGACAAATCTTCCGCGTGGTACTTATACTGTAGAAGAAGTTGACAAGACAGATTATGTACTGAATAGTGCAGTATCTGGTAGTAAAACAAATTGCCAGAATTATGCAGGAACAACCCCAAAAACACTGACATTTGTATTAGGAAACAGCAATACTGATCCATCTATTAATGTAATCAAAAATTACACTTACAAAGAAGCAGATGGTGGAACAATCGGAGCAGTAATCTTTACAAATGAAAAAGTAATCAGTGACTGGGATATTGTAAAAGTAAGTGCAAGCAGTAACGACCTTAAATTACAAGGTGCAGAGTTCTCTTTGACATCAAGTAAAGGTACTACTTATAAAGGAATTTCAAATGCAGATGGTAAGATTGAATGGAAAAATACAGATGATACAGCTGTAGAGAAAATGGCTGAGGGTACATATACATTCTGTGAGGTCAAAGCACCAGCTGGATATTCTGTAAGTTCTGAAACCTGGACAATTAAAATTACAGCTGATGGTTTCCTGAAAACAATTACTAAAGATGGAACGGAAATCGAACCACAGCAAACAACCGAAACAGGCACAACGCTTCATTACTATTATAAAGATGAAGCACTGTATGCACTTCCTTCAACCGGAGGAAGAGGAATCTTCTTGTATATGATCGGCGGAATGCTTCTTATGGGGGGCGCAGCATGGATCTTATATAAAAACAAACGCGAGGAGGTGCTGAAAAGATAAAAATAACTGATTTACCTTTTCAGCGGCCTACCGCCGCTACAATAACTAATTAATTTAACTATCTTCCCGAAACGGGACAAGATAAATGGGCAATGCCCTAAAAGAAAAGGAGACAACGAGATGAAAAAGATGAAAAAAATCTTCGCAGTGATCTTATCACTCGCAATGGTACTCGGAATGAGTATGACAGCTTTTGCAGCAAAAGTAACTGATAAGTATACGGACAAAATTACTGTTAGCAATTTGGCTGCAGATGTAGAGACTACATTAAACGTATACAACATCATTTACCTTGATCAGGATGATGCTGGAAATCAGCATTGGGTAGTTGTTGATTGGGCAAAAGGCTATGTATCTGAAGATGAAACGACTGGTGAATTTAAAATTACAAATGCAAAGAAATTGGCAGATGCTGCAGATGCACAGACATCAGTGGATTATACAGCGAAAGAAACTGGAACATCTCATGAATTTATAAATCTTCCAATCGGTGCATATGTTATCCGTGCATTTGATGCAAAAGGTACCTATGGTCTGATGGTAGCAAATACATATGATAAAGCTGGAAAAACATATATGGCAAATAAAACTGCCAATGTAACAGCAAAAATGGAAAACTACAAAGTAGTAAAAGAAGCAAATGATAAATTTGTAAGCAGAGGACAGCGTGTAGACTTTACTGTTACAACACAGATGGCTTCAAAAAAAGATGCTGATAACAAAGATTTAACAACTTTCAAAGTAATTGATACTTCTACAGGTTTAAAAGCTGACAGCTTTGTACTTGATAGCGTTAAAATTGCTGGAAAACCAGTAACTGTTGCTGAATCAAAAGCAACAGCTGTAGCTGCTAATGGTAAAGTTACATATACTGTAGATTTAAGTGATTTCATCGCAACTACAGAAGCTGGTGCAACAGTTGAAGTAAAATATAGTGCTGTAGTAGAGAATGATCATACTTACAACAACAGTGCTACAGTAGATTCAAATACTGTTAACTATACACCAGGTATTGTAAACGGTTTTGAAGGAACTGTAACTTTGAAAAAAGTTGATACAAAAGGTACAACTCTGAATGGCGCAGAATTCCAGTTATTAAAAGTTACTCCGGCAACTGAAGAGGGAGCAGAGCCAACTAAAACAGCGATTAGTGTTGTGCAAGTAACCCCTGGTGAATATAAAGTAGCTCTGGATGGAGAAAATGGTGCTACAACTACATTAGTTGCAACCAATGGTACATTAAAAATTACAGGTCTTGGTGATGGCAATTACGAATTTAAAGAGACAAAAGCACCGACTGGTTACAAAGTAAATACTAACAATAAAGCATTTACAATAACAGCAGATGAGGAAAAAGAAGTAACTGTTGACGCAGGTGAGTTCGTTAATACCAAACTTTCCGCTCTTCCATCTACTGGTGGTATCGGTACTACAATCTTCACAATCGCTGGTTGCGCAATCATGATCGCAGCAGCAGGTTTCTTCTTTGCAAGCCGCAAGAAAGCAAACAGATAATCAAACCCAATAAGTAACGTTATTGAGTGAACCATAAAATCGGGGGCGATAGCCGCCCCCGATTAATTCAAAGAGATAAAATTAGTAAATACAACAACAAGGAGAGCCCGGATGAAAAAGAAAGTCAACAAGTTATTTATTATCATCATTTTTTTAGCCGGTTTGTCCTTATTGCTGTACCCACTGGTTGCGAATCAGTGGAATAATCACAGACAGAAGCAGCTGATCAGTAATTATGAAAGTTCGATTGAGGATCAGACAGCAGCAGGAACCATTGATTATGAAGCTGCCTTGAAGAAGGCACAGGCATACAATGATGCATTGCTTCCAAGTATTTTGCCAGACTCTTTCGCAGTGGCAGCGGCCAGTGAGGAGGATGCGACATATGAGAATTGCCTGAATCTGACTGGGGATGGCATGATGGGAATCGTAGAGATTCCGAAAATTGCGATCAAGCTTCCGATTTATCATGGAACAAGTGATGAAGTGTTGCAGAAAGCGGCAGGACATCTGGAAGGAAGTTCACTTCCGATTGGCGGTGAGAGTACACATGCAGTTATATCCGCGCACCGTGGATTGCCGAGTGCATCACTTTTTACCGATCTGGATCAGATGGAGATAGGAGATCATTTCCTGATTCATGTGCTGGATGAAACGCTTTGCTACGAAGTGGATGATATTTCCGTGGTTGAGCCGGAGGATACAGCGAAACTTGCTGTAGTAGATGGCGAGGATCTGGTGACATTGCTGACCTGTACACCTTATGGTGTGAACACACAAAGACTTCTGGTACAGGGACACCGAGTACCGTATGAGGAGCAGGCAGTAGCGGATGAGAAGACACCGCTCAGTGGAATCAGTTTACATACAAACTATTTGCTTTGGGTAATTGTCGGAATGGTAGTTACCGGAGTATTTATCCTTATATTATTTATCAGAGAGAAGAGACTGCGCAAGAAAGCAGAAGAGACAACAAAGGAATCCTGAGGATGAAAGAGCAAGAAAATGAAAAAAAGCCTGTGAAGAAGAAAAAAGGAAAGCTGGCGCCGGTTTTATTTGGACTCCTGTTTCTGATTGGATTCGGAGTCCTGGCTTATCCGACGATTTCCAACCAGTGGAACACGTATCGACAGAGTCA
>CAKREL010000063.1 GCA_934317205.1 uncultured Eubacterium sp. | reverse complement strand
TGTGGAAGTTAAAAAGATCAAAGAGACCCAGAAGGGTATGCTGGAATATTTCAAAAATGCACATCCTGAGATCATCGAAGAGCTGAATGAAACAAAGACACTGACCGATGAACTTGGAGAGAAGATCCTCGCTGCCGCCAGGGAGTATGTAAAATAGGAGGTCTATCATGGCAAGTGCTAGAGAGATACAGAGCAGAATGCAAAGTATCAAAGATACGATGAAAATCACCAGTGCCATGTATATGATTTCTTCGTCAAAGATGCAAAAAGCAAAGAAAAGCCTGGCAGACACAGAACCGTTTTTCTTTGCACAGCAGAATGCGGTAGCGCGTTTTGTGAAGTCCGTTCCGGACACAAACAATATCTTTTTCGGAAGAGATATTCCGGATGATCAGAAAAAGCGCGGCTATCTGGTGATTACTGCTGACAAGGGTCTGGCAGGAGCTTATAACCACAACGTTTTGAAGCTTGCATCGGAGCAGCTGGAAAAGGGCAGACAGAACAAACTGTTTGTGGTTGGTGAGCTTGGACGACAGTATTTCATGAAAAAAGATGTAAATATTGACGGAGAATTCAGTTATACCGTGCAGAATCCAACCCTTTACAGGGCGCGTCACATCGGTTTGCAGCTGATTGATGAATATGTACGTGAGGAACTGGATGAGGTTTATATTATCTATACAAAAATGCTCAATGCGTTCAAAATGGAAGCAGATATGTTTCAACTGCTTCCGTTGCAGAGAGAAGAATATACACAAAAAAATCTGAAAGGATACAGTGAAAGAATGACCTTTCATCCTTCTGTGGAGTCTGTGCTGAATAGCCTGATTCCGAACGTAGTGTGTGGTTTTGTATATGGTGCACTGGTAGAATCTTATGCCAGTGAACATAATTCCAGAATGATGGCGATGCAGACTGCTACAGACAGCGCAAAGCAGATGCTCCACGATCTGGAAATTGAATACAATCGTGTGCGTCAGGCAGCGATCACTCAGGAGATCACTGAAGTTATCGCCGGTGCCAAGGCGCAGAAGAGCAAGAAAAAGTAAGAGAGGTGAAGCGATATGAATAAAGGAAAAATCGTTCAGGTCATGGGACCTGTTGTAGACGTAGAGTTTTCCGACCATAACCTTCCATGCATCAAAGATGCACTCGAAGTTGATAATAATGGGAAAAAATGTGTCATGGAAGTGGCACAGCATATTGGAAATGATACCGTAAGATGTATCATGCTTGCTTCCAGTGAAGGGCTTCATCGTGATATGGAAGTAACAGCAACCGGTGCCGGTATTACGGTTCCGGTAGGAAAAGCAACGCTGGGACGACTGTTCAATGTTCTGGGTGAGGCAATTGATGATGGAAAACCGGTGGAGGCAAAAGAAAACTGGTGTATCCACAGAGAGCCGCCATCATTTGAAGATCAGAGTCCGGTTGTTGAAGTTCTGGAGACTGGTATCAAAGTTATTGATCTTCTGGCTCCATATGCCAAAGGTGGTAAGATTGGTCTGTTCGGTGGTGCCGGTGTAGGAAAAACAGTCCTGATCCAGGAGCTGATCCGAAATATTGCAACAGAGCATGGTGGATATTCTATTTTTACCGGTGTCGGAGAGCGTTCCCGTGAGGGTAATGATCTCTGGACAGAGATGAAAGAATCCGGTGTTCTGGAGAAAACAGCCTTAGTGTTTGGACAGATGAATGAGCCGCCTGGAGCACGTATGCGTGTGGCTGAAACAGGCCTGACCATGGCAGAGTATTTCCGTGATAAAGAACATCAGGATGTATTGTTATTTATCGATAATATTTTCCGTTATGTACAGGCAGGTTCTGAAGTTTCCGCACTGCTTGGACGTATGCCTTCTGCGGTAGGTTATCAGCCGACACTGGCAAATGAAGTCGGTGAATTACAGGAGCGTATCGCTTCCACAAAAGAAGGTTCTGTTACATCTGTGCAGGCGATTTATGTGCCGGCGGATGACTTGACTGACCCGGCTCCGGCAACCACATTTGCCCATCTGGATGCAACAACGGTACTTTCCAGAAAAATCGTTGAGCAGGGTATTTATCCGGCTGTTGATCCGCTGGAGTCTAACTCACGTATTCTGGAGCCGGATATCGTCGGTGAGGAACATTATGAGGTCGCACGCCGTGTACAGGAAATTCTGCAAAGTTACAAAGAGTTACAGGATATTATCGCAATCCTTGGTATGGAAGAACTTTCAGAGGAGGATAAGATCACTGTATACCGTGCAAGAAAAATTCAGCGTTTCCTGTCACAGCCGTTCCATGTAGCTGAGACATTTACCGGAATCCCAGGTAAATACGTACCGTTGGAAGAGACAGTCAAAGGTTTCAGGAAGATCATTGATGGTGAGATGGATGAGTATCCGGAATGGGCATTTTTCAATGTGGGAACCATTGACGATGTCATAGAAAAAGCAAAGAACGGAAATCATTAGTGAGGTGTGACAATGGGAACATTTCATTTAAAAATTATCGCATATGATAAGATTTTTTATGATGCTGAGGCAGAATCAGTTGTATTACCTGCAATTGATGGTGAAGTTCAGCTCCTGAAAAATCATGAGGAATGTGTCGTTGCATTGAAAACGGGTGAGGTTCGTATCGGAACACCGGAAGGTGAAATGATTCCAGCAGTTTGCGGAAGTGGCTTTGCAGAAGTTACTTCTGACAATCAGGTGGAAATTCTGGTGGATACAATTGAACGTCCGGAGGAGATCGATGTACGTCGTGCAAAAGAGGCAAAAGAGCGTGCGGAAGAACGATTGCTTCAGCATAAGAGCCGGATGGAGTATTATCGCAATACAGCATCACTGGCAAGAGCGATGGCACGTTTGAAAGAAGCAAATAAATATCGTCATTAGCAAGTAGTGAAAACGAATTGCTAATGTCCGCTTTACATGAGTAAGCCCCTGAAACGGTTTGTTTCAGGGGCTCCTTTTATTGAAAGTAATGGGTTACAAAAAAATTGGTGGGGATGAGGGGTTGACAGCCCTAAATAAGGTGCAGTATAATTTGGACTAATGAATAAGGGTGTGGTTTTTTATAACTGAATAAAAATTGTCATGGTTGAGACTAGTCTCATTAAAAGGAATCGGGTGAGAAACCCGGCAGATTAATCCCTGCTGTGAGAGCAACGAAAGGAATCAGAACCACTGAATGAATTGGTCATTTGGGAAGGGATTCTAAGTAGGATAGAATTACTTGGCTCGAGTCAGAAAACAAACTTGACAAAGAAACGAAAAATTTCTGGTGGAATTAGGCAGAGGTTTATTTTTGTGCCTTAAATCAAGATTTTGGGTCAAAAGATGCCTTACGAATTGTTCCGTACTTCGTACTCCTACAATTCTACCCAATATTCGCATATCGTGAAGCTGACGCTCCACTTTTATGCGAATATCGGGGCGGGTCATAAAGCCATAAAACCACTCCTGTGCAAGCACATCGTGGTTTCAGGCTTTTGACCCTGGCATCATCATATAAATTATGAGAGGATAAATAGTTATTTGGAGGGGGAAAAATGAAGCAAAAAAGAAAACTATGGAATCTGCTCATGGTTGTTGCAATCGTTGCAATTGCTGTGATCGGAATTTTTTCTGTGGGAAAATTAAAAGGGTGGTTTGGAACCAATGAAATAACGGTGACGAAAGAAGATGGAACGGAAGAGACGGTCACACTTGTGGCAAAGAATAAAATCGGAACCGTTAATGTTGAACGAAAAAATCTTGCTTTTTCGTTAGAAAATGATGCGAACCTTCAGGATGGTGACATTCTGGAGATTAAAGAAGGCGCATCGATTGACATTGTATATGGAGAAAATACTCTGAGTTTTAATGAGAGCAGTGAGGCAGAAATATCCATTTCTGAGGATGGTGTCGTTTCTGTTCTGTTAAAAACAGGCGAAATATTTGCAAATGTGGAAGATCCGTTTACTCTGAACGTTCATGAAAATGAAGTCAGTACAGAGAAAGGGGTATTTTTTGCGTGCGCACCGGTCGGAAGTGCTGAAATTGGAGTTTTAGATCAGCAGGTTCAGATCGGGGACAAAGAAGTGGTTCAGAGTGGACAGAGAGCTTCTTTGCTTGCGGACGGCATACAGATATCAGAGCTGACACTGGATTCTATGAATCAGTTCCAGCTTTCCAAAGCGAAAAAGACGAACGAAACCAAGATATTATGCTTTAGCAACAGTGATATTGAACAATTAGAACTTCAGCGGGAAGAAGAGCAAAAAATAGCAGAGGGAGCGGCACTTGCAGGTGAGACAGCACAGAATGAGCCAGGCAATGCACAAAACCAGACAGAGACAGACCAGAAATCAGACACATCTGCCGGAAATGCTTCTGCACCACAAACAGGAGGCAATCCATCACAGACAGGTTCTTCACAGAGTGGAAACACATCCGACACAGGAAATGGGAATGCAGCTGCAAATAGCAGTGCAGCAGGAAGTAACGGTGCTTCATCAGGAAATGCCGGTGGAGGCAGCACGGAAACGACATCTATGAAATGTACGATTTCAATTCGCTGTGATGAGATTTTAAATCATATGGATGCACTGGAAGAAGGAAAAGATGTATATGTACCAGCGAGTGGATGTATCTTATCTTCCACACAGGTGACATTTGAACAGGGAGAAACGGTATTTGATGTCCTGAAACGGGCATGTGATAAAAAAGGGATTGCATTAGAATATTCATGGTCTCCTATGTATAACAGTTATTATATTGAGGGAATCAATAATCTGTATGAATTCGATTGTGGAGCAGCATCCGGCTGGAAATATAAGGTAAATGGATGGTTTCCGAATTATGGATGTTCAAGCTATACCTTACAGGATGGAGATACGATTGTGTGGAGTTACACAGTGACGGGGTGATCTCAGTCTGAGTTAAAAATTCAGAGGTACACTATGGGAAAGGCAGGGAGAGAGGGGAGACTTTTTGCATGAAAAATGCGTTTGAAAAATACCATCCTGCGGTTAATTTCGTTTTTTTTATCGGGGCGATTGTATTTGGGATGTTTTTTGTACATCCGGCATTTCTGCTGATCTCTGTTGTTGCATCTTCTTTGTATTATATCTTACTGAAGGGGCGCGACGGGATACGCAGTTTTGGTCGTATGTTGGTTTTATTTGTGGGAATTTCCGTATTGAATCCATTATTTAATACACAGGGAGATACTGTATTGTTTCGCTGGATCCAGGGACGGCCATTTACACTGGAAGCATTGGGATATGGTGTTGCCACAGGAGGAATGTTTTTATCTATATTATTGTGGTTTTCCTGCTACAATGCAGTGATGACCAGTGATAAGTTCATTTACATGTTTGGACGGATGATACCGACTATTTCATTGATTTTGTCAATGGTACTTCGGCTGGTTCCTGAGTTTCAGAAGAAGATCAGTACAATTTCCGGAGCGAGACGATGTATCGGAAAAGGTGCGGGAGATGGTGACCGCAAGGAGAAGATCATGCACGGAATGGACATTCTGTCGACATTAACATCCTGGGCACTGGAAGACGCCGCAATCACGGCAGACGCTATGAAAAGCAGGGGATATGGAAGTGGAGTGAGAACCAGCTTTCATATTTATCGAAAGGAAAAAAGAGACATAATTGTCAGTATACTTATGGGACTGGCGATTGCTCTTATCATAATCAGTATGGCAGGTTGTGGAACAAAAATACAGTATTATCCGACGATTCAGATTCCGGGCGGAAATACTTTCCTGTATATGGGAATGATCGGTTATGCATTATTTTTGTTTATGCCTTCCATCATACAAATGGGGGAGGATATTACATGGTACATTTTGAAATCAAAGATTTGACATTTTCTTATCCGGGAGTCGAAAAAAAGGCACTGGATCAGATTAATCTCAACATAAAAAAAGGTGAATATATTGCGCTGTGCGGAAAGAGCGGCAGCGGAAAAACGACATTGATGAGTCATTTGAAAACCGTTCTGACTCCGCATGGAAAGCGGACAGGAGAAGTTTGTTTTGAAGGAACACCATTAGATCAAATGAGCCAGTGGGATCAGAGTGCAAAAATCGGATATGTTATGCAAAATCCGGATAATCAGATTGTCACAGATAAGGTGTGGCATGAACTTGCTTTTGGTCTGGAGAGTCTGGGATGTGATCAGCGCACCATGAGGTTACGTGTGGCTGAGATGGCCAGCTATTTTGGTATGCAGACATGGTTTCATAAAAATGTAACGGAACTTTCCGGTGGACAGAAGCAGTTATTGAATCTGGCTTCTATTATGGCAATGCAGCCGGAAGTGTTGATTTTGGATGAGCCAACCAGCCAGTTGGATCCAATTGCTGCATCAGATTTTCTGAATACTGTCAGAAAGATCAATCTGGAGCTTGGAATTACAGTGATTATTTCGGAGCATCGGCTGGAAGATGTATTTCCATGTGCGGATCGGGTGATCGTGATGGAAAAAGGCAAAATTGTTGCGGACGATACCCCGAAAAAAGTGGGGGATGAATTAAAACGACAGAACAGTGATATGTTGACAGCTCTGCCGGCACCGATGCGTATTTGCTATGAAGTGGGAAGTAAACTTCCATGTCCGCTTACAGTCCGCGAAGGCCGTGGATGGATTTCGGATGAACTGGAAGGGCAGGAAATTACGTGTCATAAGTTGGAAGAAGAGGAAACCTTTGAAGAGGCAGAACATCCGGCTATTGAAATGAAGGAAGTATGGTTCCGATATGAACGGGAGCAGTCGGATATTTTAAAGGGTGTCGATCTGAAAGTAGAAACAGGCACATTGTTTGCTGTAGTAGGTGGAAATGGTACAGGAAAATCTACGATGCTGAAGTCGATCAGTGGTATTGTAAAACCATATCGTGGAAAAATTTTCATTCAGGGAAAACGCCTGGATAAATATAAATCTCAGGAATTGTTTACAAATTGCCTGGCAATGCTGCCGCAGAATCCGCAGAGTTTATTTGTGAAAAAGACCGTGCGGGAGGATTTGGCAGAAATGCTTTCTTTTACGCATATGCGTGGCGAGGAACTGGAGGAAAAAATTCTTGCAGTGGCTAAGGAGTGTGATGTGACAGAACTGTTGGATGCACATCCATATGATCTGTCAGGGGGAGAACAGCAGAGAGCTGCTCTGGCAAAAGTGCTGCTTTGCAATCCGAAGGTATTGATCCTGGATGAGCCGACGAAGGGAATTGATAATTTCTTTAAATTACGGCTGGCAGAAATTCTGAAACGGTTGACGGGCAGAGGGGTTACTATTTTGATGGTTTCCCATGATGTGGAATTTTGTGCCAAATACGCAGATAGCATATCTATGTTTTTTGATGGAAGTGTTATTACAACAAATACACCGCGCAGATTTTTTGCACAGAATAGTTTCTATACAACTGCAGCAAACCGTATGAGCCGTCATATATTTGAAAATGCTGTGACAGATGAGGATGTAACGGAACTTATCCTGCGCAACAAAGCGAAGTAATAATAGAGCGAGACTGAAAATCGAACAGAATGAGAAGTAAAATAATAAAAGAGAAGGAGAAGGACAGAAGATGGGTGAAATAAGTGTACAGGAGAAAAAACGGAGTTTTTCCAAACGTATGATTCTTTCTGCACTTTTGATACTGGTTGTAATTCCGCTGACAATTTATATCGGATGGAATATTTCAGAACGCCAGTTTTATATTACAAGTTTATTGATTATCGTGTATACAATGATTCCTTTTTTTCTGGTTTTTGAAAAAAGAAAACCACAGGCGAAGGAATTGGTAGTGATCGCTGTGATGTGTGCGATTGCAGTGGTGTCCAGAGCAGCATTTATCTGGCTGCCTCATTTTAAACCGATGACAGCTATCATTATTATAACAGGAGTTGCACTTGGGGCAGAGGCAGGTTTTCTGACTGGTGCGATGACCGGGTTTGTATCAAATTTTATTTTTGGACAGGGCCCGTGGACACCATGGCAGATGTTTGCGTTCGGAATTGCAGGTTTTCTCGCAGGAGTGTGCTACAGATGTGGGATTTTGAAAAAAAAGCGCGTTTCGTTATGCATATTCGGAGGGCTTTGTGTCATGCTCATTGTGGGACCGCTTCTGGATACTTGTTCTCTCTTTTTCGCATCTTCTGAAGTGACAAAAGAGAGTGCAATTGCAATGTATGCAACAGGTTTACCGGTAAATGTGGTACATGCGGTTGCTACAATTGTAACATTAGCATTGTTTTCCGGGCCATTGTTGGAAAAATTAGATCGTGTCAAGATGAAATACGGCATGATGGAGGAGTAGGCATGAGATTTGATTCTTATCATCCTGCAATTAATTTCCTCTTTTTTACAGTAATGATCCTGTCGACTGTTTTTTTTGATCAGCCGATATTTTTGATCATCTCTTATTTGTGCCCATTTATCTATTCAGTGGTACTCAAGGGGAAAAAGGCAGCGATATTTGATCTGGTACTGATACCGCTTGTACTGATCTATGCATTGTTTTATGCGTCTTACCATCATTTTGGCGTTACATATCTGAGACAAAATTTCATTGGAAATCAGATTACGCTGGAATCTTTTGTATATGGATGTACGATTAGTATGCGGGTGGCAGCGGTGCTCATGTGGTTTTTGTGTATACATGAAATCATTACCAGTGATAAAGTTGTCTATTTGTTTGGAAAAATAACGCCACGTTTGTCATTATTTCTTGCGATTTTGCTGCGTGGTGTGCCGCAGCTTCGTGAGCAGGCCAAAAAAATCAATCTGGCACAGGAAGGAATTGGCAGAGGTATACGGCAGGGAAATCTGGTGCGACGTGTGATAAATACGCTGCGACTGTTGTCAATCCTGGTCACATGGACGATTGAGAATATGGTGCAGAGATCTGATTCTATGAAAAGCAGGGGCAGCCAGTTAAGGGGCAGGACAGCATTTTCTATTTATCGTTTTGACCATCGGGACAGAACACTTGTCATCAGTATGTTTTTTTGTTTTACAATTTTACTGATGGGTGTATTACTGGATCAGACACATATTTTATACAATCCTAAAATAATTATGAATCGCGTAACATCTGTAAGTATTTTATTTTATATTATTTATGCATTTTTATGTCTGTTACCTATGGGATTACAGATAGTAAGTGTCTGCCGTTTTGAACGGCAACGAAGGAAGATTACGAAAAACCGTTTTCGATAAAACATATTAATATTGGTGGGCTCAGACCTTTTGACACTACAATCTATAAGGTTAATTCGGGGGAGTATCTTACCAAGGAGAGGAGAAGGAAATTCATGAAGAAACTAAAAACAAGAGTCTTGTCATTTGTTTTGGCAATCACACTGGCTGTTGGACTGGTTCCAATGACAGCTGTAGCTGTGAAAGCGGAAACTGTTACTGATATCAGTAATGCCGCAGGACTCGCAGCAATCGCAAAAAGCGGAGGTGCTTACCGGCTGACGGAAGATATCACACTGGACAACTGGACACCAATTTATCCGTCCGGAGATTTTACACTGGATGGAAATGGACATACGATCACACTTTCAGGAAAAAAGATGTTTGAGTCTCTTCCAAAAGGAGCAGTAGTTAAAAATCTGATTCTGAAAGGTTCTGTCAGTGAAACTAAAAACACAAATACAGGTGTCATTACAGGTGACTGTAAAGGAACCATCCGTAACTGTATGAGCAGTGCAACGGTAGATTTTAAAGGAACCTCTCCATATATTTACGTGGGAGGATTGGCAGGAAAAGCAACCGGAACAATTTCCAACTGTCTTGTGACTGGAAAGGTAACAGCCGGAGCGACTCCATTTTATGGAGCAGTGACATCCATTGCACTGTTTGAGAGCTGTACGATCAAAAATTGTATTGCAGTCGGCACAGATCGCATCGCAAGTGAAGAAGGATGGGATGGTGCAGAGGTAGTCAATGGAACAAATTGTACATTGATCGCAAATGCAGCAGATTTCAAACCGGATTCTTATGTGGACACATTGAATGCGAATCTGCAGGAAGGTGATCTGAGCTGGAGTGTGAAGGATGGTGTGCTGGCACCGCGTGCTTCCAGTCAGCAAAAACCGGATCCGGATGCAGAAGAGGCCGATCTGAACGCATTAAATGATGCAATCCTGGCTGCCGAAAAGGTAGATGCTTCCAAAGTATATACTGCTGAGTCCTGGTCTGTTTTTACAAAAGCACTGGATGAAGCAAAAAAGATGCAGTCTGCAGATGAGAAAAAACAGAGTAAAGTTGTCAGTGTCACAGAAAATCTGAAAAATGCACAGAACGATCTGGCAGAAAAGAAACTGGAAGCGGTAGATCTGTCTGACAAAGAAGTGATCTCCATCAAGACATCGGATGATCTGGAAGATTTAAGACCGGGAAAATATTACCGTCTGGATGCTGATATTACGATTGGGGACTGGTGGTTTGGCACATATAATACAATGAATGCAGTTCTGGATGGAAATGGACATACGATTACATTAAAAGGCGCTGCATTATGGAAAAATATCGGACCAAACGGTGTGATTCAAAATGTGGGAATTCTTGGTTCTGCAACAGGCACAAATGATATGGGAGCAATCGCAGGAAACTGTGAGGGTCTGATCGTCAATTGCTGGTCCAGAGCAGAGATTAATTCAGCAGGACAGAACAATAACCGTAAAAATACCGGTGGTTTTGTAGCAAATCTGCTTTCCGGCGGAGCAGTGATCAACAGCTATGTGGCTGGAACTGTCAGTGCAAAAGGAACTACCGGAAATGGTGTGACAGGAGCAATTGCAGCAACTTCCACAGCAAATACCAAAATAGGAAACTGCTACTGGCTGACAACTGCAAATGAGAATGGCTGCGGCACTCCGAATGGAACGGTGAGTGAGTGTTCCGCAAAAGTCCGTGAAGATTTTTACAGCGAAGATTTCCTTGGATTATTAAATCAGAAAAAAGGAAGCAACGGAAAAACATGGACAATTAATGAGGATGGCTGGGCACACCTTGGTGAGGCAGGAAACTATGTTCCGCCACAGCCGGCAGAGCTTTGCTATACTGCTTACGAGGGATATGGTTCAGGAGAAACTCTGTTCAGTGAGACAAACGGTCTGATCCTTTCCTTAGATGAAGTTCTTCCAAACGAAGGAACTACCGTAAATTATTATGTAGGAAAATTCACATATCCGGGATATGACGGAGAGATTGAATGGCAGCCACAGTACGTTGGCAGCGGACAGGGAAAACATAACGTTTTTCTGTCTGAAAATGGAGAATTACAGGTACTTGGTGCAGGTTCTCTGGATGTGGTAGCATACGATAAAAATACATGGAAAAAGCTTGCTGCATTTACGATTACTGTCAGTGATATCCAGGCAGAGAAGCTTCGTCTTGTTCCGTCAGGAAAATATGTGAAGGAAACAAAAAATGGAGCCTATGAAGTAGAAGGCAGTGGTATTGTAACATTAAATACGGAAGTTTTCGTAGATGGCAAATGGAAAGGTGCACCATCCAGTTTATTTGAGTATGAACTTTCAGGAAAAGTATTTACTTCTGGTGGAAATACCTTTTATGCGACAGAACCGGGTGTCGTGCAGGCAAAAGTAACCGGACTTGGAAAAACAGCACAGCTTGATATTACATCTACTTATGTGGCAACTACTTCCATCAAACCGGCAGCAAATGGTACTTATGTAGTACATGACCGTAATGCAAATAGTGGAGAGCTGGGAGATTTTCTGGATCTGACACTTGGCAGTCAGGCAGGAACTGTCATTGTAGAACCGGAGAATGCAAGTTACCGTGACAGCTGGGAAATGAGTTCCAGTGATACGGATGTAGCAGAATATGTACAGGCTTTCCTGCTTGCTATATTACCAAAGAAAGCAGGAACAACAACACTTACAGCAACTTCTTTAGATCCGAACTTGAGTAAACCGGTGACAGGAAGTTCTGAGATTTCCATTAAATATTTCAACCCGTTAACCAAAGTTTCTATGGAACAGGAAACCATTACAGTAGATGAAAATAAGAATCTTGTTTTACCGCTGACATTCACAGGAAGCGAAGGAAAAGAAGCATATCATGTAACAGAACCAGGCATGGTATGGACTTTTGAAGGAACAGGAGAAGTATCGATTACACGTTCTCCACTTGGAGAAATTGTCGGAAGCTCCGGAAGCAAAGAATACTGTGTAGCTACCACAGAATATAAATTAACAGGTGAAAAAGCAGGAACAGTAACTGTTACAGGTACACCGGTTGATACTACCGGCGGTGCAAAACCGATTGTTTTCCAGGTAGAAGTAAAAGCAGGTGAGCAGGAAGCAGCCGCTGACATTGATAAAATTGTATCCGATGGTATGAAAGATGCATCCGCTGTTATTGCAAATGCATATAAAGACGGAAATTATCAGTATGGAGATGAGTGGGTTGTATTTTTACTTGCAAGAGAAAATAAATTGACATCCGCTCAGGCACAGGCATATTTAAAAACCATTGAGAAAACATATACCAATCCAAAGAGCTCTGCATTGAAGCCGACCACACTTGCAAGAGTAATCCTAACGGTCAGTGCATTAGGTAAGGATGCATCCGATCTGAATGGTATCAATCTGGTTCAGCTTCTGTGCAATCGTAAAATGATTGGCGAAGGAAGTAACGAGGCAGCCTGGTCACTGATCGCACTGGATAGTCGTGGATATGAAATTCCGAATGATGCGAAGTGGAACAGGGATTCGATCATTGATGCTGTTTTAACATTCCAGAACAAAAACGGTGGATTTGGTCTGAATAGCAATGAGAGTGCAGATGTAGATCTGACTGCGATGTGTATTCAGGGACTTGCACCTTATTATGGAACAAATGAGAAAGTAAAGAAAGCAGTAGATTCTGCACTGGATTACTTAAAGAAACAGATGGATCGCAATTGTGATCTCGGAACATCTGAGGGTACAGCACAGACAATCATTGCATTGACAGCTTTAAAAATCAATCCATTAGATGAGAATAGTGGTTTCGCAAAGAGCAAAGCAAGAAATTTATTAACTGCACTGGAAGCATATCGCGTAGATGGAACCGGCTTCAAACATATGATGAATGATGCCAAAGTAAACAATATGTCAGCAATCCAGGCAATGCAGGCTCTGGTTGCATATGACCGTTATCGTTTGGGAAAACCGGCATTATATGACCTGAAAGATGCAGAAAAAACACCGGATCATAATGAAGAAATCACAGTTCCGTCTGCACCGGGAACATCCGAAGATTTAGATGCTGGTAAAGTACCGGGAAAAGATAATGGCAATATTGGAAATACTCCGGATAACTCCAATACTCCAAATGCCTCCACAGCAGACAAAACACAGATTAAAAACACTGTTAAAACAGGTGATGTGACATCTGTCTGGCTGTTCTGTATGCTTATGATCGCAGCTGGTGGTGCAGCTGCAGGAACGGTTGTTTACAGAAGAAAAATGAGATAAACGTTTACGAGAATGTACAGTGATTTTAAGAAGCTTATGTCAGCTTGGGCTGTTTGGGATCACATACTAAATCTCATATATATTTCAAGTTGAATATAAATTTGTAACCTCGAAGTTTTATGTAAATCGCATGAAACTTCGAGGTTTTTTTTCGGAAATAAATAAGCTATAATAAGCACAGTAAAGAAAAGGACAGAAAAATGGGGATTTTACATTATGAAGAAAGAAGTAATGGTGGATATGACTTCCGGACGTATCGCACCGCAGATTTTGAAGTTTGCGATGCCTGTGTTGCTGGGGCTGGTTTTTCAGAGAATCTACAATTTTGCAGATTCGTATATTGTAGGGCATTTTTTAGGGGATAATGCGCTGGCAGCGGTCAGTGTGGCAGGCGTCGGTATGTATCTGGTATTTTCGTTGATCATCGGTCTGACGACGGGCGTAACGGTTGTTATGTCACAATACTATGGTGCAAAGGAAGAGGATAAAGTAGTAAAGACATTCTTTTCGTCTATTTTTATTGCAGTTGGTATGACGATACTTGTAACAGTGATCGGACTGCTTACGACAAGGCCGTTGCTGATCGTGCTGCAGACTCCGGCAGAGGTGCTGGATGCGGCTGTTTTGTACCTGCGGATCATTTGTGCCGGTTCTGTCGGAACAATGTTGTACAACTGGATTTCTGCTGTTTTACGCTCACTGGGTAATTCGGTGGTTCCGCTTATTTTTCTTGGTATTTCCAGTTTGTTGAATATTGTATTTGACGTTTTATTTGTGGCTGTGATTCCTCTGGGAGTTGGAGGTGCTGCATTTGCAACCGTACTGGCGCAGATTATATCCGGCGTGGCCTGCCTGCTTTATGCATGGAAGATTTTGCCGATGCTGCGGATTCGCAGAGATAAATTGAAACTGGATACATTTATTGGAAAACAGATGTTAGTGTATGGTCTGCCGGCTGCTTTGCAGATGAGCATTATTTCCATCTCGGATATGACATTACAGGCGGTAGTAAATACATATGGAACGACATTGGTTGTAGCGTATGGTGTGTGTATCAAAGTGGAAGGGCTTGGAATGCAGGTGGGCGATGCTCTCGG
>CAKREL010000062.1 GCA_934317205.1 uncultured Eubacterium sp. | reverse complement strand
GCTGTTGTAATAGATGTCAGACCTGTTCTGCCACCTTCGGATACACCGGAAGCACTCTCAACGAATGTTGTGGTTGTAGAAACACCGAGAACAGCTCCTGTAGTAGTACCGACAGCGTCAGCCAGTAATGCTCCTTTGATACGCGGAAGCTTGCCATCTTTGTCCAGCATGCCTGCTTTTGTAGATACACCGATCAGAGTTCCGATGGTATCAAACATGTCTACGAATAAGAATGCAAACAGGATAACCACAAAGTTCAGTGATAAGATACCGGAGAAATCCATTTTACAGAAAATCGGAGCAATACTCGGGATAGACAGACCGTTGCTGAAATCCGGGATCAGAGTGTAGAAACCAAGTTCCGGGTTTGGAACGTACAGTCCGACACCCTGGCAGATCAGGCCCAGTGCCCATGTGATCAGAATACCCCAGAGGATATTTCCTTTGACATTTTTAATAACCAGAGCACCAGTGATGATGATACCGATGATCGCAAGCAGAACAGTAATTCCTACATCATTAAATGTAGCATTTACGTTATTTACTTGATTATAGCCGTCTATAGAGAACAGCTGGAGCAGTGTGGAACCGCCGATAACGATGTGTGCGTTTTGCAGACCGATAAATGCGATAAACAGACCGATACCAACACTGACTGCAGATTTCAGATTCTGCGGGATCGCATTGAAGATTGCTTCACGTACGTTTGTCAGTGACAGAACGATGAAGATGATACCTTCTGCGAAAACAGCAGCCAGAGCATACTGCCAGCTATAACCCATACCGAGAACTACGGTATAAGCAAAGTACGCATTCAGCCCCATACCCGGTGCCAGAGCAAATGGATAGTTGGCAAACAGTGCCATTGCGAGTGTACCAATAAATGCAGCCAGTGCGGTTGCAGTGAAGACAGCTCCGTGATCCATACCGGCGGCAGACATGATACTTGGGTTGACTGCCAGAATGTATGCCATGGTCATGAAGCTTGTGATTCCGGCAATAATCTCAGTTTTGACATTTGTGCCGTTTTCTTTGAGCTTGAAAAATTTTTCTAACATAACTTCCCTCTCCTTAGTTTGTTAAATGAAATGAGTAACTCACACATTATAACGTCTTTCAGGGAAGAAAGAAAGAACTTTTTTACTAAATAATACAAATATTTACAATATTTGCATTAGCTATCAAATTTTAAAGTTTCTTTTTTAGTATCTCAGGATTAGATGCGTAAGTCAGTGCTACTTCAGGAGCAACCTTTCCTTCTTTGACAAGCATCTGCAGACTGTAGTCTGTGGAATGCATCTCTTCTTTGTTTGCGGAATAAACGGTTCCGTCGATCTGTGGGATCTTATTATCACGGATCATATTTCGAATGGCCGGTGTCACGGTCATAACTTCAAATACAGGTATTTGTGTACCATCTGTGGCCGGGACAAGCTGCTGACAGATGACAGCCTGGAGTACCATAGAAAGCTGGACTGCTATCTGACGTTGCTGGTTGGCCGGAAAAACATCGATGATACGATCTACGGTATTAGCAGCACCGATGGTATGAAGAGTGGAAAAAACCAGATGTCCGGTCTCAGCAGCAGTCATGGCTACGTCGATGGTCTCATAATCACGCATTTCACCAAGCAGAATGACATCCGGGCTCTGGCGCAGAGAAGCGCGCAGAGCTTTGACATAGCTTTGGGTGTCAATGCTGATCTCACGCTGGCTGACAATACTTTTATCATGGCGATGCAGGTATTCTATCGGATCTTCCAGTGTAATAATATGTTTTTCCATAGTGTGGTTGATCTGATTAACGAGGCAGGCCAGTGTGGTTGATTTTCCGCTTCCTGCGGGACCGGTGACCAGAACAAGACCTTTGGATAATCCGGCGAATTCCATGACGGACTGCGGAATGCTGATATCCTTCGGATCAGGCAGCTCAAAGGTAATAACACGGATGACCGCAGATAATGCACCACGTTGTTTATATGCACTGACACGGAAACGGGACAGGCCCGGAACAGCAAAGGAGAAATCATCATCGCCACGTTCGAGTAGAAGTGTAATATCACGGTTTCCGGCAAGTGCATAGATTTCCTCTACACATTCCTGCGTCTCTTTTGGCATCAGTTTCTCTTCATTTTCCCGAAGAATCCGTCCATTAGCGCGATAAGAAGGCGGAAGACCGGCAACGATAAAAATATCCGATGCATGGTCAGTGACTGCCTTTAGCAGTAATTCAGTTACGTTCATATTTTATTCCCCCATGTTAATCATTGTTTGTTTTACTTCCGAGTACAGGAAGGGTTGTTTTTTGTGTCCATTGAGAGGATGCTGTTTCTTTCCAGCATATAACGCGTCGGGAACCATCAGATGGATCGACCAGTACGGAAACTTCCAGATTCTGGTTCTCTGTCATTGGCACCGAATAGCTGATGAGCCAGTTGCTGTCCTTCGTGGTAATAGTGATATCGTCTATATCTTGCAGTTCATTATAAGGTGTTTCTGACTGTAAAGCAGTATCAATATCTGCCAGCCGGGCAGAAGCAGCTGCACTTGCGGAAGCATAAGCAGTCTGATGATCAGCTGCTTTTTTTGTGTAGGACTGGTCTTTTAATGCACTGGACAGTGATAAGACTGCAAAAGTGACAAGACACATAACAATGAAAATGACCAGAAGGTAGGATGTGCCAATTTGAAATCCCGGCCAGGACTCATTTTTATTTTTTTTCATGACTGATCTGCCTCCTTTTCCGGTGCGGGACAGAAATCGGTTTCCACAGAATAGAGAATGGAATCAGTATCGTTCTCATTTTCTGCATTTAAGCGTTGTGCGGAAAATGTTCCATGCTGCAGGGCACCTTGTGGCTTAATCTGAATTTGGATCAGGAAGGTTGCATTGTCAGGGTTACAGGGCTGCCAGTCAGCATCGTAATAGATCTGATAGGAAGAAGTTTCTTCTTGTGTGGAAATGCCGCTATCTGAATTGTCAGAAAAAGTTTCTGAAGTGGATTGCTCATCAGCTCCGGCAGATTTTATGACGCCGGGCAGATCTTCAATGGAAGCGCCCGCCAGAAAGACTTCTGTAAATCCGGATATTTTTTCCAGTGCCATATTCTGCTCCTGGGTCTGACGACTGATCAGATGTGCCCGTACAAAAATTTGTACGCAGACTGCTGAAGTCAGACTGAAAAATAAAATTGCTATGATCAGTTCCAGCAGAAACAGGCTGGAACGTTTTGCAGGTGTTCGTTTCATAACGTGCTCCTATGTATTACGGTGTGCTTTTAATACTGACATAAGTATCAGATATGCTTCCGTCCTCATTAGTACAAGACAGATGGAAAATGCCATTTTGTGATTTTTCAAATGTAAAATTATTCACAGAAAGTATCTTACGGCCATCGGAGGCGGTGGCAGAGACATCTTCCCGGATGAAAAGCTCTCTGAGATACCCATCATATTGATACAGATAAGTAACATACGACTGGTCTGCATAAGTCTGATGAATGATGATGGCATTCTGACCGTCAAAGTTCCCCGTATCAATGGTGTCGCAGGTATCGTTCTGATGCAGCTTTTCAGTCACATATGCCAGTGCAGTGCGGCTGGAAAAAGAATCTTCCGAATCGTTTACCTGTCGGCTGTAGATACCGGATGCAAGTACGACCAGAGCTACGGAAGTGGCAGTCAGTACAAAAAAGAGTGCCAGAGGAAACAGAAAATCAATGACATGTCTGCGTTCGCTCATGTGTTTCATTTTCCTACCTCCTGTCGGTTGATTACTGTAATGTCTGGCAGGAGATTAGCTCCTGCAATCTGATAATCTACAAAAAAGAGATTTGTATCATACTGGATACCAGAGGCATCTTTTAGATCCTGAAGTGTTTCAGGATAATGTCCTTCCAGCGTATAATACTGGGTAACTCCACGCCAGAGTGCATTTTCCAGACTTGTTTTCTGCTCCTGAACAGCCCTGGCAGACATGTGTGAGATTCCTCCGAAAAATAGTCCGCAGATACCAAAAAAGACAAGCAGGGACAGACACAGATTCCGAAAAGGATGTGTATGTCGTTCATGATAAAATCGTTCCTGTTTTCGTTGAAACATTTGGGCACCTCCGTTATAAACCTGCCATGATGCCTAGCAGTGGCAGCATAACAGATAGAAGAATGATTCCAACGATCACAGAGAGGATAATGACAAGTGTCGGTTCCAGAACTGCAATAAAAGCGGTAATGCGTTCATTCAATTCTTCTTCGCAGCGATCTGCGATCTGTTCCATTACTTCATCTATCATACCGGATTTGCCGGCAATGGAAGTCATGCGGGCATATACACCGGTAAATATTTTTGCATTCACAAGGGCAGTGGAAAGTTCGGTTCCATTTTCCATATCTTTATAACAGTTCTTGATTTTTTGATGGAAATATTCATCTTCAATCAGATTTTTCGATAATTCCAGTCCACGTTCCGGTGTCAGCCCACTTTTTAAGGCCAGGGCCATGGCACCTGCGAAGCGGCAGACGGAAGTTTTTTCAGAAATCTCCCGGGAAGGACGGAAAGCGTGTCCTAGTTTACCAAGCAATATATGCCCTTTTGCTGTACGTGTGAGATAGAAGCCGGCTGTCACCAGACATACGATCAGTACAATAAAAACAAGTGCATAGTGGGAAAGTCCATTGCCGATCATTAGAATACCACGTGAAAGTCCCGTCATTTCTGTACCCAGCTGCCGGAAGACCTGCTGAAAGACAGGCATTACTTTTGTCATGAGGATTACGATAACAACGAGCATCATAAGAATCATGATCAGTGGGTAAGAGAGGGAGTTACGGATGTTGCGGTTTAGTGATTCCTCCCTGGTATAATGCAGTGCAAGTGATGTCATGACATCATCGAGACGGCCGGTTTCTTCACCGATTTGTGTCATACGGATCAGATAGGGAGGGAATACCCCGGTTTTTTCCAGTGCATCTGAAAAAGTGTCCCCGGCCATCAAAACCTGGTACATTTCATTAAGTAGTGCTTTTTCCTGTTCGTTTTGCGTATCTTCTATCAGAAGCTCCAGACCTTCCAGTGCTGAGATGCCTGATTTTAAAATCATGGACATTTCACTGCAGAATGACGCAATTTCCGGATTGGATAAAGATTTTTGCTGCGCCTGCGTTCCCATTCGTTATTTCCTCCATTCATTTCATTTTTTATATAGGATGTTTCAGTCTATATTAGTAGGTATATTTGGTTATGTAATGACTTCCGTCACCGACGTATTTTTTGACATCGGAAGCACTGTTATTGGCTGCCAGGGTAGGATCCATGATAGACCAGTTTTTTCCATCAAATTCAATGATATTGTCCACCCATCCGATTTCTGATACATAGCAGCTGATCCAGGCGTGGTAGACATCACCGGAATAGCCGACGTCAAGCTTGGTCGGAATCCGTTGTGAGCGGAGCATGGCGGACATCAAAGATGCATAATCAAAACAAATGCCGGTGCCGGAACTTAAAGTTTCATCCGGAGAAGGGACATAACCGTATGGAACGGAATCAGCTTTTTCCTGGTCATAAGAAATATTTTTGATTACGTAGTTATAAATATTTGTGATGGCATCCAAATCTGAGGAGCAGCCTTGCACCAATTCCTCACCTTTTTTTACACAGGCAGAATCTGTGGTAAAATTCACATAGAAATTCGGGTATAAAAAAGGCAAAAATTCATTCGTTATCTGTACATTTAAATCCTGGGTAAAAGAGATTGCATACAGATTATTTTCTATAGATACAGACTCCAGTAAAGTAAATTTGTAAGAACCATTTCCACCGGGAAGTGAATAGACGGAGTAATCATCGGAAGCTGTTACTGGGTATGTATATTCCGTGCCGTCCGGAAGGGTAATCTGAAGTTTTACTTTTTCATTACTTCCATTGTAACGCAGCATCACATAGCCGTCTGATGTGTGAGATGCATCCAGAGAGACAAGGTCAGAACCGTAAGTTACTTCACCGGAAGCTTTGGCTGTAAGAACTTGCGGAATAGCATCTCTGCTGCCGGCGTCAGAGTTTTTACTATCAGAAGCATTTGCTGAATCTGAAGATGAGCAGGCTACGCCTGTCAGCAGGCACAGCACAAGCATAAGGAAGAGAAAGAATCTGATTCCTTGTGCCTGCTGATGTAGTTGAATGCGATAACGCACGGAATCAGCCTCCTTTCCATGAAAAATGCGGTATAATCCGTGTAATTTTCTTGCAAATAAGTATATCATACTTGCTTTTTATTGACAAATTTGTTGTGCGTAGGCATCAAAATGGTAACACTGTCTGCGCTATATAGATTATGATTGACAAAAAGATGCTGTACTTTTAAAATGAGAATAGGAAAGATAAAATCGTTAATAAGAAACGAGGAAAAAACATGAGTGAAAAATTAGCAGTATTAGAAGTCCACATGCTGGGTGACTTTTCTGTTATGTATGGGGAACAGCCGATAGCATTTGGAAAGAATACTACGACAAAGGCAATGAAATTGCTGCAGATATTATTATACTATGGAGAACAGGGGATTGCCCGCGAAAAATTATTGTCTTTATTGTACGGGCGGGACGAACTGGCTGATGCAGCCAATAATCTTCGCGTGACGGTCCATCGTTTAAAAAAGATGATCGTGGAAGCAGGTCTGCCTGAAGCAGAATATGTAAATATTAAAAAAGGTATTTACAGTTGGCAGGCTCCAATGAAAACGATTGTGGATGCCAGAACATTTATTTCTCTGTATAAGGAAGAAGAAGCCAGTAATGATGTCAGACACAAAGAAGAACTGCTGAAAAAAATCTGTCGTATGTATCATGGGGAATTTTTGCCGGATCTGTCCGGAGAAGAATGGGTACTTATTGAAAGCATTCAGTATAAGAAGATATATACGCAGTCTTTGAAAAGTCTCTGTGCGATTCTGATTCATAGAGGAAACTATAAAGAAGCACTGAGCTATTGTGATACTGCCTGCAAATTGTATCCTTTTGATGAATGGCAGAGCGTAAAGATTGAGTGTTATATGGGATTGAAGCAGTATCGGGAAGCTATGAAAGAGTATGAGGATACTGCAAAGCTGTTTTTTGAGGAACTTGGAATCAATCCTTCTGAGAGGCTGATGAAGCAGTTTGAAGAGATGAGCAATCAGATCAATTATACAAAGCCGAAAGAAATTACAGAGATCAAGGACCGCTTGAAAGAAGAGGAAGAACAGGGCGGTGCGTATTATTGTGGACTGCCGAGTTTTAGGGACAGCTACCGGCTGGTATCACGCATGTTGGAACGAAGTGGACAATCTGCGTATCTGATGCTCTGTAGTCTGACAGATGGTAAGGGACATCCAATGGAAAAGCCAGAAAAGCTGGAGTTTATGATGGATGAACTGCAGAAAACGGTACAGCATTGCCTGCGCAAAGGAGATTCTTTTACAAAATACAGTGCATCTCAGTACTTGATTCTTCTGATTGGGACAGACAAGGAAAGTTGTAAAATGATTTTTGACCGCCTGCGCAAATATTATGCAAGAGAACATAAAAGCTGGGCAAAAAATCTTGAATTTTTTGTGTCATCTGTAGCGGATGTAGAAAATCTGGATTCGCCGATTAAGTTCAATGGTGAGCAGGGTGTATGGTAAAATCTTGGGTTTTATCTCAATCGAGGCTCCTTTGGAACAGACCAGACAGATTATGGAGGGGGGATGGCATAAAATATGGAGCAGAATCATCCAATTGCCTGGCATGTGCCGAACCTGATCAGTATCTGTATTGACAGTATTGTAGATGGTGAAATGTCAGGAGAAATTTATCATTGTTATAGTGAAGATGCAATTAAGTTTAGCAATATTATTCGTTTGATTGAAGAAGCAGAAGCATTTTTTGACCGCATACGTTTTCCGCAGGCGTCAACGCAGATACGCTCGTTTGAAAAAAAGGAGCAGATCGTTGAACCGAAGCCGGAGAAAATTTGTACACCGGAAGAAGTGTTGGTCAAACGCGGAAAAGCGGGTACATTTTTACTGAATGTCAGATACAGACAGAATTCATCCTGGCAGGGGGAAATCCAGTGGATGGAAAAAAATATCACATATCAGTTCGCCAGTGTACTAGAATTGATCAAGATATTAAGCAATGCGATGCAGGAAAAGTGAAATACAATGATAAGAAAGAAACCCGTTGTTTTTATGTCGGAGATGACATGGAAGCAACGGGATTTTTCTTGTAAAAGAAGTGCGGGCATGCTATGATTGAGGTAGTAAAAAGAAGTGGTTCTAGGGGGATATTCTGCGCAAAATGCAGAAGAACATGTCATGTGTTGCATGACGCACATTTTGCTACAAGGATGCAGAATGCATTCTTGAAAAGGAGGAAGTAAAAAATGAAGGGACTTGTTCACATTTATGAGGGAACAGGCAAGGGTAAGACGACCGCCGGGGTTGGTCTGACGATCCGCTGTGCAGGAAATGGCTTTCCGGTTGTGTATTCCCAGTTTCTGAAAGACGGTGTAACTGGTGAGATGAATATTTTAAGGAAGATACCAAATATTACTGTTATGGTAGAAGAGCATCATTTTGGATTTTCATTTTTGATGACGCCGGAGGAAAAAGTTGAGGCGAAAGCAGCCTATACGGAATTGTTTGAGAAAGTTACAGCAACAGCAGTAGAGCAGAAAGCACGACTGCTTGTGATGGATGAAATGTTAGATTTATGTAATGCAGAATTAATCGACACAGACAAAGTAGTGAAATTTCTGAAAAACCGGCCGGAAGAACTCGAAGTAGTCATGACAGGACGAAATCCAAAACCGGAACTGGTAGAATTAGCAGATTATATTACAAATATGAATGCGGTGAAGCATCCATTTGAAAAGGGTGTACCGGCGAGAATTGGAATCGAGATGTAAGCCTTACATGTGGTGTTGAACACATGTGAGAAGTGACACATGGCTGGAGGTAAGAGCCAGTATATGTGTCGTAAAGGTAAAGTTGTTATGGAGGTAAGTATGAAATCATTATACGAACTGGTGGCACCTTACGATTCTGTTTCCCTGATCGGTATGTGTAAGAATGCAGGAAAGACGACCACGTTGAATCAGTTAATTGCTGAGTTAAAGCAAAACAGGGTTTCGTTTGGTGCTACGTCCGTAGGTAGAGATGGAGAGAGTACAGACCTGGTAACCAATACGGTGAAGCCGGGCATTTTTGTTTATAAGGGAACGATTGTCGCGACAGCGGCAGATTTATTGAAATACTGTGATACAACCCGGGAGATTTTGTGCTCTACAGGAATTTATACACCGATGGGAGAAATAATTATTTTTCGGGCACGTACAGATGGATTTGTACAGATTGCCGGACCATCTATGACGAGTCAGCTGGCGACAGTATCAGATCTGATCCGCCCGTACGGAGTGGACAAAATCCTGATTGACGGGGCTCTGGGACGAAAAAGTCTCTGTTCCAGAAAAGTAAGCCAAAGCACGATTCTGTGTACGGGTGCGTCTTATCACAAGAGTCTGGCTACGGTTGTGCGGGATACAGCCTATACTTGTGAGATCCTGCAACTGCCGCAGGCACCTTTCGATGTGCCGGAAGAGCTGTGGAATCAGAATGAGATGAAATATATTCCGGTGACGGATCCGGAGCATATCGTACTTCCGGAAGAACGTGTTACACCAGAGAAAATATGGCGAAAAGGTGCAGAAAATCCACCGGAGTATCTTGTTGTACAGGGCGGCCTGACAGATGCTATGGTAAAGACTTTGATCATGTCAAATACGGATCTGAAAGGTAAAAAAATGGTACTCCTGGACGGCAGCAAGATATTACTTTCCAGTGATATGTATGAAAAACTGCAAATTAAGGGACTACGTTTTGAAGTGGCAGATGCATTGCAGCTTCTGGCTGTGACGATTAACCCGTTTTCTGCCTATGGATTTCATTTTGATAAGGATGAATTTATGGAGAAAATGTCTGCAGCTATTGACGTTCCTGTATATAATGTCCGGGACGAGTATAAAAAAATTATGGGGGAATTCGCATGATTCAGTTAACATATGAACAGAAAAGCAGTGTGGGATTGCAATATATTCTGGACAGGTTAAATCCGTCATCACCGTATGGACAGGAGCGGGTGCGCCGGCTGACACCATATTCGGTGGATGAAAAGGAACTTTTGATGGAAGAACTGTCCAATCTGGAAAAACTCATCAACAAAAAAGATGATCTGAAGCAGGAAATCAATCATCTGCGCCGTATTTTTATGCAGATGAAGGATGTACGCCCAACTATCAAAAAAGCCCTGGAAATGTGCTTAAATGATATTGAGTTGTTTGAAATCAAAAATTTCCTGATTTATTCGGAGCAAGCAAGAAGCGAAGCAAATTATGTAAATGGTCAGACAAAAATGACCGGACTTGGCTACATGGATTTAGAGGCAGCACTAGATATCCTGGATCCGGATGGACGCAGAATACCAAGTTTTTATATCTATGAGGCATATTCTGATAAACTGGCCGATATTCGTAAGCGAAAACGGGAACTGGAAAAATCCATGGAAATTGCCGCTGAGGAAACGAAAAAGGAATATCAGAATAAGCGTCATGAAGTTGTGCTGGAAGAGGAAGAAGAGGAGCAGATCATCAGAGAAAAACTGACAAATCAGCTGCAGCCTTATTTGAACGCGATGCTTTTTAATGCAAATGTGACTGGTCGATTAGATCTTTTGCTGGAGAAAGTGACAGCAACATATTTTGGAAATGCAGTAAAACCGATTTTTAGCGGTATGAACGCTGCGAAGAATAAGAGTGCAGATCATAATGATGCAAATGGAACAGAATCGATTGATGAGGATATTACTTTTAAACTCGAAAATGTGACGAATCCTTGGGTAGCATCTGTATTGAAGGAACGTGGGCTGGCATTTACTCCTTTGTCGATTGAACTCTGTCAGGGAGCAACGGTGATCACCGGAGCAAATATGGGAGGAAAAAGTATTTCTCTGAAAACAATCGTGCTTAATGTTCTGCTTGCAATGTGCGGATTTTATGTATATGCAGATTATGCGGAAATTCCATTCTTTGAGAATATTCAGATGATTTCAGAAGAACTGCAGTCCGTACAGAAAGGTTTGTCAAGTTTTGGCGCAGAAATCATTCAGATGAAAGATGTGATTGAAAATGTGGAAAAAGAGTTCTGTTTCGTAGTATTGGATGAATTTTCGAGAGGAACCAATCCACATGAGGGTGCTGCGTTGGTGCGTGCAGTGACAAAATACTTGAATCAAAAGCATGTGGTTGCACTTCTGGTTACACATTTTGATCATGTGGCAGAATATGGAAAAGCACATTATCAGGTTGTAGGTCTGAAAGATATGGATGAATCGCAGGTTGAAAATGAGATCCAGAATGCAGGAATGCAGAAAGGAGTAGCGGTAATAGCATCCCATATGAATTATGGTCTCTATCGTGTTGAAAATGAGGGAAATTGCCCACGGGATGCTTTCCGGATCTGTCGTTTGCTGGGATTACAAAACGATGTAATGAATTTACTTGATGAACAGGACTGATTTATCTCAGGCTGAGATAAAATTTTCACTTCTGCAAGTGGTCAGTGATAACAAATATTTTTCATAAAAAGAAAGAACCGATGTATTGCTACATCGGTTCTTTCTCATTTGCTTTGTTAAGAGAATTTGAAGTGTCAGTTTATAAATAATTACTCTTTTGAAGCTTTAAGGATTTCCTGCTGCTCAGGTGTATATTTCCAAACCTTAGGAGCAACCAGAAGTGTGATAGTCAGGAGTACAAGAGCAACTACTAAAGAAATAGCAGTACTTACGCCCTGACCCAAGCTGTTTGTTACACCGGCAACTACATAACCGATTGCACAGCATACAGCTACGATAACTGCGTATGGAATCTGAGTACCAACGTGTTTCAAGTGGTTACACTGAGAACCTGTAGAGGACAGGATCGTGGTATCAGAAATCGGTGAGCAGTGATCTCCGAATACGGAACCAGCTAATGTTGCAGACAGACATGTAATTGTAAAGCTTGGAGCTGCTACAGAACAGATGGAGATTACGATCGGAATAAGGATACCGAATGTACCCCAAGCTGTACCGGTTGCAAATGAAAGTAATGCTGCAATAATGAAAATGATTGGAGCAAGTGTTATGATCGGAATACCAGAGTTAGCAACAACATCTGCTACGAATTCGCCTGTTCCAAGGTAATCACGGCATACGCTGGAGATTGTCCATGCAAATGTAAGGATTGTACATGCCGGGATCATTGTGAAGATACCCTGACTAATGCCACCGAATAATTCTTTGAAAGTAAGAACGCGACGGCACATGTAATAAATAAATGTGAATACTAATGTACAGAAACCACCAAGTGCAAGTGCTGTAGCAGCAACTGTGTTACCGAATGCTTCCATGATAGAAAGACCTTCGCCTGAGAATAAACCACCTACATATAACATGCAGAGTACACAGGAGATAACCAGTACAACGATCGGAATAACAAGGTCACATACACGTCCGCTCTGGTTTTCTTTTTCAAAGTCGGATAAGTTGTCTTCTGTAACATCACCATCCGGAGATGAGAAAACTCCCTGCTCAGCCAGTTTGTCAGCTACGAGCATCGGACCAAATTCAGATTTTTTCTTAAGTGTTAAGAAAAGAACCATGAAGATGGATAACATTGCATACAGATTCAGCGGAATAGCCTGAATAAATGTCTCCATACCTGATACGGAACCGTCATCCGGGAAATAAGAAATAACGGAAGCTGCCCAGGAAGAGATTGGCATGATTACACAGAGAGGAGCGCCGATAGCGTCGATCTGGTAAGCCAGTTTCTCACGTGAGATTTTTGTTCTGTCTGTTACAGGTCTCATGATTGTTCCAACTGCCAGACAGTGGAAATAATCATCGATAGCGAAGAAGATACCAAGTAATGCTGTTGCAAACAGAACGCTTCGTCTGTTTTTCAGCTTACTGGAAGCCCATTCACCATAAGCTCTGGCTCCACCGGCTTTCGTAATAAGAATTACGAGAATTCCTAAGAAGCAAAGGAACAGGATCATGTCGGCATTTGCTCCAAATTTGTCGATCATGATTTCTACTGTGGTAGAGAGAACACCGAAAGGACCAAGTCCTGCAAGTGCTGAATAAATGACCGTACCAGAGAATACACCTAATAAAAGAGAGAAAATAACCTCTTTAGTAACTAAGGCAAGTACAATTGCTACAATCGGTGGAATAATAGATAGAAACCCCGCATCTACCATAATAAAATACCTCCTACGTATTATATTTGCCTGACATTACGATTGCTAACTCTTTTGTATCATAAATAAAACTAGTTGTAAAGCGTAAAAAAAAAATCTGGGAAAGGTTACCAAAAAGTCACCAGTGCATACTGTCTAATATAGATAACTAACCAGATGAAGTCCGCGAGAGAAAGAACAGTGTTCTAGTTGGACACACAAAACACGGCGAAACATACAAAAGAAACAAAAAATATATTTAGTTTCTGTACAAAAGTACCAGTTGACAGAAAGGGTTACCAGGTGGTAACATAAACGCGTAAACAAAAACAACATATTGCAGACAATAGAGGCGCAACTTATTGAGTAATTGCAGATGCCAAGGAAAATCACTTCCAATGATGTAGATGAAGGAGTAAGTTGCCGAAAGTACTGATTAGTGATTGGATCTTTACTTGGGACAGAGACGTACAGTTTCTGTACTGTCATGATATCATGGAGCACTATTAGCGAGTCGTAGTCCTAATTAAACAATGCAGGAGCAGATTTGTTAATAGTATTTTTTTACCTAAAACCACTCTTTTTTCTATATTATCCATGATGCGTGGAGCGCTATACAATATGTATTAGCTGCAAATTGCAGCAGGTACTTATTAATGGTTGATCGTTTCGAAAGAAACAGGAAACACACATCAGAAGGTATGTATAGGAGGAAGAAACAATGGAAAAAATGAAATCAGTAATCAGACTGAGAATGAGCGCACATGATGCACACTATGGTGGAAATCTGGTAGACGGAGCAAGAATGCTTGGTTTATTCGGAGATGTAGCTACAGAGCTTCTTATCTTAAATGATGGAGATGAGGGACTGTTCAAAGCTTATGATGAAGTAGAGTTCATGGCACCTGTATTTGCAGGCGACTATATTGAGGCTGTTGGTGAGATCGTATCTACTGGAAACACATCCAGAAAAATGGTATTCGAAGCACGTAAAGTAATCGCTCCGAGACCTGACATCAATGATTCCGCATGTGATATCTTAGAAGAGCCGATCGTTGTATGCCGTGCAAGCGGTACATGCGTAGTTCCAAAAGACAAACAGCGCAAGTAATTTTAGGAAGAACCTTAAAATCAGAATTATTAGTATTTCAGCATAATATCAAAACTACATAATATCAAAATAGAGGTGCGGTTTGCCGGGTAGCAGCAAATGATAAGGAACATTATTTCCAATGTTGTATGCGAAGGGGCCAATCGCCGAAAGGAAGGATTTATAATGAGATCCGGACTTGGTTCAGGGGC
>CAKREL010000061.1 GCA_934317205.1 uncultured Eubacterium sp. | reverse complement strand
GATTCAGGAAGGAATCGCATTTGCACATGCTCATGATGTAAAAGTATATATCACAGCAAATATTCTGGCTCATAACGATGATCTGAGCGGAGTAAGAACTTATTTTGAAGAATTAAAAGAAATTAGACCAGATGCACTGATTATTTCAGATCCTGGCGTCTTTATGATTGCCAGAGAAGTCTGCCCGGAGATTGATATTCATATCAGTACACAGGCTAACAATACAAACTATGGGACATATCAGTTCTGGCATCAGCTCGGCGCACGCCGTGTAGTAACAGCCAGAGAACTGTCTATGGAAGAACTGAAGACAATCAGGGAAAAGGCACCGGCAGATTTAGAGATGGAGACATTTATCCATGGAGCAATGTGTATTTCTTATTCAGGACGCTGTTTATTGTCTAATTTTTTTACTGGTCGTGATGCAAATCGTGGGGCATGTACGCATCCATGTCGCTGGAAGTATGCTATTGTAGAAGAAACAAGACCTGGTGAGTATATGCCTGTTTATGAAAATGAACGAGGTACGTATATTTTTAATTCCAAGGATCTGTGCATGATTGAGCATATTCCGGAACTTATTGACAGTGGAATAGACAGTTTCAAAATTGAAGGTCGTATGAAGACCGCACTGTATGTGGCTACAGTAGCTCGTACATATAGAAAAGCAATTGATGATTATCTGGAATCTCCAGAATTATATCAGAAAAATATGGACTGGTATCTGGATCAGATTTCTAATTGTACATATCGTCAGTTTACAACCGGATTTTTCTTCGGAAAACCGGATGAAAATGCTCAGATTTATGATAACAACACTTATGTGAAAGAATACACATATCTGGGTATTATAGGGGAATGCACTGCAGACGGATTATACCGTATCGAACAGCGCAATAAATTTTCTGTAGGGGAACAGATTGAAATCATGAAGCCGGATGGCAGAAACATTCCGGCAGTCGTTCGCAGGATCGTGGACGAAGAAGGGCAGGAGATGCAATCTGCGCCGCATCCGAAGCAGGTTTTATATATTGAACTTGCTGCGGCAGAAAATGGTGCTCTTTCCGGGGCAGATGTTTCGGAGCAGGACAACCATGCAGCAGAACTTTATGACATATTGCGTAGGAAAGAGGAGGAATAGTCATGGCAAAAGATCGTTATGTGGCATATGTCGGCACTTACACACACGGAAGCAGTGTGGGAATCCATATTTTTGATGTGGATGCTGAGAAAGGAAAAATGACGGAGCGCAAGGTGGTTCCGATTAATAATCCATCGGATGTAATCGTATCTACAAGCGGAAAGTTTCTTTATTCTATTGCAGATGAAGGTGTACAGTCATTCCGTATCCTGGAAGATGGTGACTTGGAGCCGATTAATTCTGTGTGGACAGGTGGCATGCGAGGATGCTATCTTGAAGTGGATGAGCAGGATCACTATCTGTTTGTGGCAGGCTATCATGACGGGCGTATTACCATGATGAATTTGAATGAGGATGGTTCTATTGGTGAGATTGCTGATGGTATTTTTCATAAAGGAATCGGCATCAATATCACAGATCGTAGTTCCATGCCTCATGTTACCTGTGTAAAGGTGACACCTGATCAGCAGTGCGTCTGCGCAGTAGACAGTGGTCTGGATCAGGTGAAAATTTATCGAATCGACAGAGAACATAATAAACTGGAATTGGAGGATATACTGCGTTGTGAGCTGGACAGTGGTCCGAAGATGCTTCGCTATGATCGCCAGCATAAATTTGCTTACGTATTATGTGAGATTGATAATGTTGTGGAAGTATACGAGGTTGGTGAACGAAAAGATGATGTGGATCCTTTTAAACTGATTCAGCGTATCAGCACGATTGAACCGGGAGAGAAACAGCGTGCAGCTGCGTCTGGAATTGAATTTTCACCGGATGGAAACCACCTGTTTGTAACTAATGCAGGCATTAATACAGTTATTATTTATGATGTAGATAAAGAAACTGGAGTGCTTACTCCTTTCTTTCATTGTAAGACCAGTGGAGATTATCCAAAGGCGCTGGCTGTTATGCCGGATAATAAGCATTTTATCGTGCTTAGCCATGAGACAAATGAGATTTTTATTTATAATATGAATTATGATGACTGCTATTTTCTGCAAGATTCTAAACCGATTGAAATCGAACAGCCGAATTGCATCTTTATTCATAAATTGTAATTATCCAAAGCTAGGAATTTTTCAAAATATACGAATCATGCTTAATAAGTGAATAAAAAAGGCTGGCACCGATTTTTTTGGTGTCAGCCTTTTGGTAAATAGGGATAAATAAGCAAAGCTCTTATGTTACTTATTTATAAATTTTCTTAAGATTATCAAGCTTTGCAGTGGTGTTGCGAAGCATCAGATCGAGAATCGTGATAGCAGCCATGGCTTCCACGACAACGACAGCTCTTGGTACAACTACTGGATCATGCCGTCCATGAATACGGATATCAACTGCTTCTCCATCTGCATTTGCCGTATGTTGTAACTGAGAAATGGACGGTGTTGGCTTGATGGCAGCACGAAATACGATCGGAGATCCATCGCTGATACCACCAAGAATGCCACCAGCATGATTAGTTGATTTGGTCAGCACACCGTTTCCTTGTGGGATAAAGGAATCATTATTCTTGGATCCCCGGGAAATAGAAGCAGCAAAACCGTCTCCGATTTCAAAACCTTTGACTGCACCTATAGAAAAAATTGCTTTTGCGAGATTGGCATCCAGCTTATCAAAAACCGGATCACCGATACCAGCAGGAACACCATCAATCACACATTCAATAACACCACCTGAGGAATCCTGAGCTTCAATGCACTGATCAAGAAAGTTTTGAGCCTCTATTGCTGCTTGCGCATCTGGCATAGCAAGCGGGTTTCGCTTAATCTGTGCAGCATCAAAACGATTAGAATCAATGGAGACCGGACCGATCGCTTTTGTATAAGTAAGAATAGAGATGCCCATTTCTTTTAATAGTTTTGCTGCAATGGCACCTGCAGCAACACGACCAATAGTTTCACGGGCAGAAGAACGACCACCACCGCGGTAATCGCGGAAACCATATTTTGCATCGAAACAGTAATCAGCATGTCCCGGTCGATAGCAGCGGGCAATATCACTATAGTCCTTGGAGTGCTGATCTTCGTTTCTGACTATCATGGAAATCGGCGTGCCAGTGGTACGTCCTTCAAAAACACCGGAGAGAATTTCAACCCGGTCTGCTTCCGTACGTGGGGTAGTATATTTAGATTGTCCCGGTTTTCTCCGGTTTAAATAAATCTGAATATCTTCTTCGGATAGCGTAAGACCACTTGGACAGCCGTCTACAACGACACCGACTCCCTTGCCATGGGACTCGCCCCAGGTAGTGATCTGAAAAATAGTTCCTGTATTTGAACCAGCCATAATATTTCCTCCTCTGGTATAAAAAATCCGTGTTTATTATTTTTGACACTTATCTTATTATATGATAAAGTTATTAACAGCGCAATGAAAAAGGAAAGGAACTTTTTATGTATAAATTATTGAAAAAAGATGGACGCGCGAAGCGTGCCGAAGTAACAACGGTGCATGGAACCATCCAGACACCAGTATTTATGAATGTCGGAACCGCAGCAGCAATCAAAGGTGCGGTATCCACTGATGATCTGCAACAGATCAAGACACAGGTGGAATTATCAAACACCTATCATTTACATGTTCGACCGGGTGACAAACTGATCAAGGAACTTGGCGGATTGCATAAATTTATGGTATGGGATAAACCGATTCTAACCGATTCTGGCGGATTTCAGGTATTTTCATTGTCAGGATTACGAAAAATCAAAGAGGAAGGTGTGCATTTTCACTCTCATGTAGACGGACGCAAGATTTTCATGGGGCCGGAGGAGAGTATGCAGATTCAGTCTAATCTTGGATCAACGATTGCTATGGCTTTTGACGAGTGTCCACCTGCATTGGCAGATAGAAGCTATGTACAGCCGTCTGTAGATCGTACCACACGCTGGTTGGAACGCTGCAAAAATGAAATGCAGCGTCTGAATAGTCTGGAAGATACCATTAATAAAAAGCAGATGCTTTTTGGTATCAATCAGGGTGCTATTTTTGATGACATTCGTATTGATCATGCAAAACGCATCAGTGAAATGGATTTGGATGGTTATGCGTTGGGCGGACTTGCTGTTGGCGAAAGTCATGAAGAGATGTATCATGTTCTTGATGTGACTGTTCCGCATCTTCCAGAAGACAAACCGACTTACTTGATGGGAGTAGGCACGCCTGCAAATATTCTGGAGGCAGTAGACCGCGGAGTAGATTTTTTTGACTGTGTATATCCGAGCCGAAACGGACGTCACGGACATGTGTATACTAATTTTGGAAAGCTCAATTTGTTTAACCAGAAGTTTGAACGTGACATGCGTCCAATCGAAGAAGGATGTCAGTGCCCGGCCTGTCGGTCATATAGCAGAGCTTATATCCGCCATCTGCTGAAAGCAAAGGAAATGCTTGGTATGCGTCTGTGTGTACTGCATAATTTATATTTTTATAATACAATGATGGAAGAAATTCGTGATGCCATTGATGCAGGAAATTATCAGAATTACAAAGACGAGAAATTGTACCGTATGGAACAAGGAGAGTAGAGTAGCTGATCGGATTAGTAATCAGTGAAATGGAAAAACAAAAACATACAAAATAGAAAAAATATACAAAATGGGTTGAAGAAAAGCTACATTTTGTGTAAAATGTTTAATAGTATCGAAAAATAGGAGGAATTCAAATGAACGTATTATCATCCGGAGCCGGTATGGGCATGATGGGAACAATTATCTGGATTGCGGTTTTACTGGTATTCATATTTATTTTTATGCTGAGACCGCAGAAAAAGGAACAGGCAAGAAGAAATGAAATGATGGCAAAAATGGCAGTTGGCGATACTGTTCTGACAAGCAGCGGTTTTTACGGCACACTGATCGACATTAACGATGACACCGTAATCGTAGAGTTCGGCAATAATAAAAACTGCCGTATTCCAATGCAGCGCGCTGCAATTGCACAGATCGAAAAAGCTGAAGATGCAGTAGAAGAGTAAACTGAAGAAAGCTAAGATCAGACTAAGGAGGGTGGGGCATGGATATCAAGTGATATCACTGCCCTTCTTTTGTATATTGTTTTTGAGAGGAGAAAAAAATGAAGTACCAGATTGGAGTCATTGCTGGAGACGGCATTGGTCCAGAAGTTGTAGCGGAAGCACAGAAAGTATTAAACTGTGTGGCAGACAAATTTGGACATGAATTTGAGTATGAAGATATTTTAATGGGAGGATGTTCTATTGATGCGACAGGAGTGCCGTTGACAGATCATGCCATTGAACAGGCGTTGCATTCGGATGCAGTTTTAATGGGATCCATCGGTGGAAATACAAGTACCTCACCATGGTACAAGCTCCCGCCGGAGAAACGTCCGGAAGCCGGATTGCTGAAATTGCGTAAGTCACTGAACTTATTTGCAAATCTGAGACCGGCATATCTGTATGAAGAATTAAAGGAAGCATGCCCGTTGCGGGATGACATCATAGGCACAGGCTTTGATATGATGATCATGCGTGAACTGACCGGAGGACTTTACTTCGGAGCACGTAAGACTAGTGAGGTAGATGGCGTTGTAACAGCGGTAGATACCCTTACCTATACTGAGAATGAGATTCGCAGAATTGCGATTAAAGGTTTTGATATAGCCATGAAACGCCGCAAAAAAGTGACCAGCGTTGATAAGGCAAACGTACTGGATTCGTCCAGATTATGGAGAAAAATCGTAGAAGAAGTAGCTAAGGATTATCCGGAAGTTACTTATGAGCATATGTTAGTTGACAACTGTGCAATGCAATTGGTAAAAGATCCAAAACAGTTTGATGTTATATTGACAGAAAATATGTTCGGTGATATTTTGTCCGATGAGGCAAGTATGGTAACTGGCTCCATCGGTATGCTTTCCAGTGCAAGTCTGAATGATACAAAATTCGGTTTGTATGAGCCGAGTGGTGGATCTGCACCAGATATTGCAGGACAGGGCATTGCAAACCCGATTGCTACTATTTTATCCGCAGCAATGATGCTTCGTTATTCCTTTGACCTGGATAAAGAAGCTGATGCAGTGGAAAATGCAGTAAAAAAGGTATTAAAAGACGGATATCGTACCATCGATATCATGCCACAGGAAGAGGATAAGAAATCTGCCGTAGAACAGGTTGGAACAAGTTATATGGGCGACCTGATCTGCGAGAGAATATAAAAAGGAGTATGTAAAAAAATGAGAAGTGACAATGTTACAAAAGGAATGCAGCAGGCACCACACAGATCTTTATTCAATGCGCTTGGTTATACCAAGGAGGAGTTAGACAGACCATTAGTAGGTATTGTAAGTTCCTATAATGAAATCGTACCAGGTCATATGAATCTGGATAAAATTGTAGAGGCTGTAAAGATGGGCGTTGCAATGGCAGGCGGTACACCGATCGTGTTCCCGGCAATCGCAGTTTGTGATGGTATTGCAATGGGACATACAGGAATGAAATACTCTCTGGTAACCCGTGATCTGATCGCAGATTCCACAGAGTGTATGGCAATGGCACATCAGTTTGATGCGCTGGTTATGGTTCCGAACTGTGATAAAAACGTACCAGGACTTCTGATGGCAGCAGCCAGACTGAATATCCCGACCGTATTCGTAAGTGGTGGTCCAATGCTGGCTGGTCATATTCATGGTAAAAAAAGAAGTCTTTCTTCCATGTTTGAGGCAGTTGGTTCCTACGCAGCAGGTACTATGACAGAAGACGAAGTAAGAGAGTATGAAGAAAAAGTATGCCCTACTTGTGGTTCTTGTTCCGGTATGTACACAGCAAACTCTATGAACTGTCTGACAGAAGCAATCGGTATGGGACTTCCGGGAAACGGAACCATTCCGGCAGTATATTCTGAAAGAATCAAACTTGCAAAACATGCAGGAATGGCAGTTATGGAATTGTTAAAGAGAGATATCCGTCCACGCGATATCATGACAAAAGCAGCATTCATGAACGCCTTAACGATGGATATGGCACTTGGATGTTCTACAAATTCTATGCTTCACCTTCCAGCAATCGCACATGAGGCAGGTGTGGATATTGATCTGGACATTGCAAACGCACTGAGCGAGAAGACACCAAATCTCTGTCATCTTGCACCGGCAGGTCCTACATATATGGAAGATTTAAATGAAGCAGGCGGTGTATCCGCAGTTATGTCCGAATTGAATAAGATTGGTCTGCTGGATACAAGTTGTATCACTGTTACAGGAAAGACAATCGCTGAAAATATTCAGGGAGTTGTGAATAAAAATCCAGAAGTTATTCGTCCGGTTGAAAATCCATACAGTAAGACAGGTGGAATTGCTGTATTAAAAGGTAATCTTGCACCAGATTCTGCAGTTGTAAAACGTTCTGCAGTTGTACCGGAGATGATGGTACATGAAGGACCGGCAAGAGTATTTGACTGTGAGGAAGATGCAATTGCTGCAATCAAAGGTGGAAAAATTGTAGAAGGTGACGTTGTAGTTATTCGTTACGAGGGACCAAAAGGAGGTCCTGGTATGCGTGAGATGTTGAATCCGACATCTGCAATCGCAGGAATGGGACTTGGTTCTTCCGTAGCTTTGATTACAGATGGTCGTTTCTCCGGGGCTTCACGAGGAGCTTCCATTGGACATGTATCACCGGAGGCAGCAGTTGGAGGACCAATCGCTTTCGTTGAAGAAGGTGATATTATCAAAATCAATATTCCAGAAAATACTTTGAATGTAGATATCTCAGACGAAGAGATGGCAGCAAGAAAAGCAAAATGGCAGCCACGTGAGCCGAAGATTACAACAGGATATCTGGCACGTTACGCTTCCATGGTTACATCTGGAAATACAGGAGCTATTCTGAAAGCAAATAAATAAGATTAGAATATAGACAGAAAAGAGGAACAAAGGCATATGCAGTTGACAGGATCACAGATTGTTATCGAATGTTTGAAAGAACAGGGCGTGGATACCGTATTCGGTTATCCAGGTGGAGCGATTTTAAATGTTTACGATGAACTGTACAAACACAGCAATGAAATTCACCATGTGCTTACGTCCCATGAACAGGGAGCTTCCCATGCAGCAGATGGATATGCCCGCTCTACCGGAAAAGTAGGTGTGTGTCTGGCTACTTCAGGACCAGGTGCAACGAATCTGGTAACAGGTATTGCTACTGCTTATATGGATTCGGTTCCACTGGTGGCACTTACCTGTAATGTAGGTGTGCCGCTGCTTGGAAAAGACAGTTTTCAAGAAATTGATATTGCAGGTATCACGACACCGATCACAAAGCATAATTTTATTGTAAAAGATATTAATAAACTTGCTGATGTAATACGCCGGGCATTCCGAATTGCTCAGACTGGTCGTCCGGGACCTGTGTTGGTAGATATCCCCAAAGACGTTACAGCAGCTACAACGGAATTTGAATTTCAACAGATTCCACCGATTGTTCCAAAGATTGATAAAATGACGGAAAAAGATCTGGAACAGGCAGTAACCATGATTTGTGAAGCAAAAAAACCGTATATCTTTGTTGGCGGAGGAGCAATTATTTCCGAAGCCAGCAAAGAACTCGCAAAATTTGCAGAAAAAGTGGATGCACCAGTATGTGATTCTCTAATGGGAAAAGGTGCATTTGATGGAACGAATGATCGTTACAGTGGAATGCTTGGAATGCATGGTACCAAAGCTTCCAACTATGGTGTAAGTGAATGTGATTTGCTAATTGCGGTTGGCGTTCGTTTCAGTGATCGTGTCATTGGTGATGCAAAGCGATTTGCGAGTAATGCACGGATTTTACAATTTGATGTGGATCCGGCGGAGATTAATAAAAATATCCAGACAGATGCTAGTGTGATCGGAGATGTCAAGGAAATCCTGAAACGTTTGAATCATCTCTTAGAAGAGCAGAAACACACGGAGTGGATGCAGCAGATTAGTGATTTTAAGAAAAAATATCCGTTGACTTATAAAAAAGAAGGATTGTCCGGGCCTTTTGTTATGGAGGAAATATACCGTCAGACAAAGGGTGATGCTATTATCGTTACAGAGGTTGGACAGCATCAGATGTGGGCGGCACAGTATTTTAAATTTTCAAAACCGCGTTCGTTACTGACTTCCGGCGGTCTTGGTACTATGGGATATGGTCTTGGCGCAGCAATCGGTGCACAAGTAGCAAATCCGGAGAAGCAGGTCATTAACATTGCCGGTGACGGATGTTTCCGCATGAATATGAATGAGATTGCGACAGCAGTCCGTCAACAGCTGCCGTTAATTCAGGTTGTTATTAACAATCAGGTACTTGGCATGGTACATCAGTGGCAGGGATTATTTTATGAAAAACGTTATTCCAGCACAATTTTAAATGATGGTGTTGATTTCGTAAAACTTGCTGATGCTATGGGCGCCACAGGTATACGTGCAAAGACGCAGCAAGAATTTTCTGAAGCACTGACAAAGGCACTGAAAATGGACAGACCAGTACTCATTGATTGTATTATTGACAGTGATGACAATGTATGGCCGATGGTAGCACCTGGTGCACCGATCAGTGAAGCATTTGATGAATCTGATCTGAAAAACAGATAAGTCTTAAATAGTTTTTTTCTCAGTCAGAAACAATGCTCTGATTGAGATGAAATGGCATATTCAGGTGGCACTGTACAGGGAGAACAATCTCCTTGCCATCTTATATGCCGATAAATAAAAATCCTGCTGTAGCAGGAAAATCCAGGAGGTTTAAAAATGAGCAGAGTTTACAATTTCTCAGCTGGACCGGCAGTATTACCGGTAGAAGTGCTGAAAGAGGCACAGGAGGAGATGTTAGATTACCGTGGATGCGGTATGTCCGTTATGGAGATGAGCCATCGTTCTTCCATGTTTCAGGAAATCATAGATGAAGCTGAAGCAGATTTAAGGGATTTATTACATATCCCGGACAATTACAAAGTATTATTTTTGCAAGGTGGTGGAGCATTACAGTTCTCCGCAGTTCCAATGAACCTGATGAAAAACGGTGTGGCTGATTATATCGTGACAGGTCAGTGGGCAAAGAAAGCATATGAAGAAGGAAAGAAATATGGAAAAGCAGTAAAAATCGCTTCCTCTGAGGATGAGACATTTACATACATTCCGGATTGTTCTGATCTTCCAATCGATGATGATGCAGATTATGTATACATTTGCCAGAATAATACTATTTACGGAACTGTATATCATGAGCTGCCAAACACCAAAGGAAAAACTCTGGTAGCAGACGTATCTTCCTGCTTCCTGTCTGAACCGATGGATGTAGAAAAATATGGTGTGATCTGGGGTGGCGTTCAGAAAAATATCGGACCTGCCGGTGTACAGATTGTGATTATTCGCGAGGATCTCATTCGTGATGATCTGCCAGACTATGTTCCGACTCTGATGAAATACAAAACACAGGCTGACAAAGGTTCTATGTACAATACACCTCCATGCTATGGCATTTATATTTGTGGAAAAGTATTTAAATGGATCAAGAATCTTGGTGGTCTGGAAGCGATGAAGAAACGAAACGAGGAGAAAGCAGCAATTCTGTATGATTTCCTTGATAACAGCAAACTGTTCAAAGGTACTGTCCGCAAAGAGGATCGTTCTTTAATGAATGTTCCGTTTGTAACGGGCGACAAAGAGCTGGATGCAAAATTCGTTGCAGAGGCAAAAGCAGCAGGTCTTGAGAATTTAAAAGGTCATAGAACCGTTGGTGGTATGCGTGCTTCTATTTACAATGCAATGCCTAAAGAGGGCGTTATTGCATTAGTTGAATTTATGAAGAAATTTGAGGCCGAGAACACAAAGTAAATTTGTGATCTATATTTGAGATTTATTTTTAGAAAAATTGAGTTGAAAAAGTTGAAGAAAAGAGGAAACAAAAATGGTTCAGTTTCATTGCTTAAATCCGATCGCAGCATGCGGTCTGGAATTATTCCCGGATACCTATGAGAAAACAGATGATTTTAATGCGGCAGAGGTTGCTTTAGTGCGTAGTGCAGCGATGCATGATATGGAGCTTCCAAAATCACTGCTGGCCGTAGCCCGTGCTGGTGCAGGTGTCAACAATATTCCATTAGATAAATGCGCAGATCATGGAATCGTTGTATTTAATACACCAGGCGCAAATGCAAACGGTGTCAAAGAACTGGTAATTGCAGGTATGCTTCTGGCAAGCCGTGATATTACAGGTGGTATCGACTGGGTAAAAGAAAACAAAGAAGATGCAGGAATTGCAAAAGCTGCCGAGAAAGCAAAAAAAGCATTTGCAGGAACTGAGATCAAAGGCAAAAAACTTGGTGTCATCGGACTTGGAGCCATCGGTGTGCAGGTTGCCAATGCGGCGGTAGCACTGGGCATGGATGTGCTTGGTTATGATCCATATCTGTCGGTTAATGCAGCATGGAATGTTTCTACTAAAGTAAAACATGTGCTGGCAGTAGAGGATATTTATAAAGAGTGTGATTTTATAACAATTCATGTACCACTTCTGGATTCCACAAAAGGAATGATCAGCAAAGAAGCGATTGCAATGATGAAAGAAAATGTGATTGTTTTGAATTTTGCCCGTGATACATTAGTAGATGAAGTAGCTATGGTTGAAGCATTAAAAGCTGGAAAAGTACGCAAATATGTTGTAGATTTTCCGAATCAAACCACAGCAGGGGCAGAGAACTGTATCGTAATTCCGCACCTTGGCGCATCTACTGCAGAATCTGAAGATAACTGTGCAGTAATGGCAGTTCAGGAAGTGGTTGATTATATTGAGAACGGAAATATTACACATTCTGTAAATTATCCGGATTGTAACATGGGTGTGTGCACAGGTGTTGCAAGAATTGCAATCCTTCACAAAAACATCAAGAACATGATTGGTCAGTATTCATCTGTATTAGGCGAGGCAGGTGTCAATATTGCTGACATGACAAACAAAAGCCGCAATGACTATGCTTATTCACTTCTGGATCTGGATGCCCCGGCAACTGCGGAAGTTGTTGAAAAACTTGCTGCAATTGACGGTGTATTAAAAGTAAGAGTGATCAAATAACGATCATTGAGTCGGCGTGGAAACGGAGAGTACAGCTTTGTTTCCACGCCTTTTTCTTACCATATAAAATGTATGAGAGTAAAAATATCTGTGAGAAAGAATGTTTCACAAAAAGGAGAAAAATAAAATGGCAGAAATAAGACCGTTTGCATGTGTGCGTCCATGCAGAGAGAAAGCAGCACGAATTGCTGCGTTACCATATGATGTATACAATCGAAAAGAAGCAAAAGAGGAAGTATTACGTGAGCCGGACTCTTTTTTAAAAATAGATCGTGCTGAGACACAGTTTGATGATTCTGTGGATACTTATGCGCCGGAGGTATATCAGAAGGCTCATGATACGTTGTGGGATATGATTGCAAAAGGTGATTTTATCCAGGACAAAGAGGCGTATTATTATATTTATGAATTGACGATGAATGGAAGAACACAGACCGGCATCACTGCATGTGCCTCCATTGATGATTATGAAAATAATGTAATCAAAAAACATGAAAATACTCGCGCGGAAAAGGAAGAGGACCGTATCCGCCATGTTGATATCTGTGATGCGCAGACCGGACCAATTTTTCTGGCATACCGCGATAATGATGGGATTACAGATATCGTAAATAAAGTAAAAATGCAGAAAACCGAATACGATTTCACTTCTCCGGACGGCATCAGTCACAGAGTGTGGGTGATCAGGGAAGCAGCGGACATTGTGGCCATTCGTGAGGCTTTTGCGGGAATTGATCAGATATACATCGCAGACGGTCATCATCGAGCAGCTTCTGCCGTAAAAGTTGGGGAAAAACGCAGAAGAGAACATCCTGGTTATACCGGGGAAGAAGAATTCAATTTCTTCCTGTCTGTACTGTTCCCAGAGAGCGAATTGAAAATTCTGGATTACAACCGTGTGGTAAAAGATTTAAACGGCATGACGGAGGATGCATTTTTACAGAAAATGCAGGAACTTTTTGATGTATCTGAGCTTACAGCTGAGGACAAACATCCGCAGGAAAAAGGAACATTTTCTATGTATCTGAAGGAACAGTGGTATACCTGTAAAGTCCGCCCGGAGGATCGAAGTGAAGAACCGGTGAAAGGACTGGATGTTTCTTTATTGCAGGATCTGATGCTTACACCGGTACTTGGCATTGTGGATCCGAAGACAGATCCTCGTATTGATTTTGTTGGTGGTATCCGCGGAACAGAAGAACTGGAAAAACGCTGTCATGAAGATGCAAAAGCAGCTTTTGCTATGTATCCGACATCTATCGGTGAATTGTTTGCGGTGGCAGACGCAGGACTTCTGATGCCGCCAAAATCAACATGGTTTGAACCCAAATTAAGAAGTGGGCTATTTATTCATCTTCTAAGTGAGTAAAATAATAGATAGAAATGGAGCAAATTTATGTATGGATTTATATTATCACAGAATCTGGCAAATGAAGTGACAGATGCGGTATCCGATAATGTGAAATTTTGGTCCTGGGATACTATCGTGAAGTATTTTGAAAATTCCTTTCCGACAGTGCTGGATTTTCTGGTGAAACTGATCATTGCAATTATTGTTTTGCTAGTCGGCCGAAAAGTAATCAAAGTGGTACGAAAATTTATCCGTAAATTTTTAAACAAAACCAGCTGGGATGAAGGGGTTAAGCAGTTCCTGGATAATATCTGCAACGTAGGGTTGCATTTTGTGCTGATCATGCTGGTACTTGGTAAATTTGGTATTACAGCAAGTTCTGTGATTGCGGTCATTGGTTCAGTTGGTTTATCCGTTGGTTTGGCTTTACAGGGAACACTGTCTAACTTTGCAGGAGGAGTTCTGATACTAATTTTAAAACCATTTAAAGTGGGAGATTACATTAGGGAAGATACCCATGGAAATGAAGGCACAGTTTCTGAAATTCAGCTTTGTTATACGAAATTGCTTACTGTGGATAACAAAACCGTTGTTTTACCAAATGGCAGTTTATCTAATTCAAGCCTGACAAATCTGACGCAGCAGAATAAACGGAGAATTGATATTACGGTAGGGATCTCTTATGATGCAGATATCCGTCTGGCAAAAAAAGTAATTTCCGATGTATTAGAACAGGAGAAAAACTGTATGACAAGTGAGGAACCATACCACGTATTTGTGGATAGTCTGGGTGACAGTGCTGTCGTGATCGGTATTCGTGTCTGGGTAAAGACTGAGGACTACTGGGAAACAAGATGGCGGATCACAGAAAATGTGAAATATGCACTGGATGATCATCAGATTGAAATTCCATTTCCACAGGTTTCGGTTTCTATGAAGTCATAAAAGAAGCGGTTTATTTCAATATAAAATGAATAAACTTCAAGATATAATTGCAAATTGGAAGAAAATTGTTGTGGAAAAAGTGCTTGAAATATGGTATTGTTAATGACAATGTGTTTATCAATGACATAATAAAAGCTTTCGTTATTGATAAGTGGAGATATCTTTTGACAGAGTAAAATTGTATAGAGGATATTTCAAAAAATACGTATCTGAAAGGGAAAGTGGGAGATGAATAAACAAAAGAAAAA
>CAKREL010000060.1 GCA_934317205.1 uncultured Eubacterium sp. | reverse complement strand
GTTACTGAGATCATCATGAACATCAAAAATTTGGCTTTAAAGAATACCAGTCCGACAAATGAATCTAAAGTTGCTTATATTGAATTTGAAGGTGAAGGCGTTGTTACTGCAGCTGATATTCAGGCTGATCCGGATATTCAGATCATGAATCCGGATTTAGTAATTGCTCACTTAAACGGTGGTGTAGATTCCAAGTTATACATGGAGCTGACAATTACAAAAGGTCGTGGATATGTAAGCTCAGACAAAAACAAAGGCGAAGATGTACCGATCGGTGTTATCGCTATTGACGCAATTTACACACCGGTTGATCGTGTAAACCTTACAATCCAGAATACACGTGTAGGTCAGATCACTGACTATGATAAACTTACATTAGATGTTCATACAAACGGAACACTTGAGCCGGATGAGGCTGTCAGCCTTGCTGCAAAAGTATTAAGCGAGCATCTGAATCTCTTCATCGACCTGTCCGAGAATGCAAAGACAGCAGAAGTTATGATCGAGAAAGAAGACAACGCAAAAGAGAAAGTTCTGGAAATGAACATTGATGAACTTGAGTTATCCGTTCGTTCTTATAACTGCCTGAAGAGAGCAGGAATCAATACAGTAGAAGAGTTGACAAACAGAACACCGGAAGATATGATGAAAGTTCGTAATCTTGGACGCAAGTCTTTAGAAGAAGTACTGGCAAAATTAAAAGAGTTAGGCTTACAGCTCAATCAGGGCGAAGAGTAATTCTTTTGATTTCGAGAGAGTGTAATAGCACACTTTCTTGTATAACTCATTAATCGGCAGAGGATATAAGACCGATGAGCGTTAATCTGTCGTCATTCATGAGTGGAGGAATATCAACAGGGCAGACAGAGTGTCTCCCCGCATCACATTCGGCATCTAAGGCCAAAGAGCGTTGCCGGATGAACCACAATAATGGAGGGCTATTAAAATGGCAAAATATCGTAAATTAGGAAGAACATCTTCCCAGAGAAAAGCATTAATCAGAAGTCAGGTAACTGCATTACTTCACAACGGAAGAATTATTACTACAGAGGCTAGAGCAAAAGAAGTTCGTAAAGTCGCTGAAGGTCTGATCGCATCTGCAGTAAAAGAGTGTGATAACTTCGAAGAAGTTACTGTAAAAGCTAAAGTTGCTCGCAAAGACAGCGAAGGCAAAAGAGTAAAAGAAGTTGTAGATGGTAAAAAAGTTACTGTTTATGATGAAGTTGAGAAAACAATCAAGAAAGATATGCCGTCCCGTCTTCATGCAAGAAGAGAGATGCTGAAAGTTCTTTATCCTGTAACAGAGACAGGCGCAAAGAAAAAAGATACAAAAGAAGTTGATTTAGTAGATAAATTATTTACAGAGATCGCTCCAAAATACAAAGGTCGTAACGGTGGATATACAAGAATTGTTAAAATCGGTCTTCGTAAAGGTGACGGAGCAATGGAAGTTGTTCTTGAGTTAGTATAATTTATAAGTACTTCATGAAGTCATGCGAAAAGCGTTTTTCGTATGACTTCTTTTTTTGTGAGGCTGAAATAATGATAGTATAGTTTGCATAAAATAATGATAGTATAGTTTGCATAAAAAAGTTGTTAATAAACTGTTAATCATGAATCATGCTTGTGCATATACTACGAAGCAGTAGTTTAATATCAATCTGAAATATGCGGATTGCACATTTCCATTTGGTAACATATTCTCAAAACGCACAATAATAAGGAAAAGTTATTAAAACATCTATTTTTTTTATTGGAAACTTGTAAAAATGTATCGTATCATAAGCTTGTGCTTGGGAAAGTACAAAATAATTAAAAGGGAAATAATTAAAAGGGAAATAATTGAAAAGAAGTGGAGGGAATTGACGCTTCTTCCTGGCGAATAAGAAGCAACCTATAAATTAGTAATTTTCAAATACCAACATAAATACCAAACCTTTTTCCATTATAGAAGGGAAGCTATATGGAGAAAAACCTAACTCTTTATATACTTTGTCCGAAGTATGAATAAAAAAGAAGCGGCGATATGCCGCTTCTTTTTGTATTTTCTGATAGAAAAGTGCAATCCAAATCTGATATATTACAGAGCAGATAAATCCAGTTTATCAAATTCTTCTACAAGAGATTGTGCAATTCCAGTGATAACTTCTAAATCTTTCTGTGTGCGTCCCTCAAGATTCAATACCATAACCGGATCATGCAGGGAAGCTCTCAGAAGCATCCAGCCCGTGCAAACACCAGTAAATCGGATCCGAACACCTTCATATGACTTCGGAAGTTCAAATTCAGCCTGTGCAGCATTTTCCTTAAATTGATTCAAGACAGAAGCACCATATGTGTGGAAATCTTCGGCCAGAATCGGGAAACGTACCTCTCGGTCTGCGTATTCCGTGCAGAGGTTGGAGATAAAGTGATCAATAGTCTTGCCTTCACGTTTTGCTTTTGCTACAGCAATAACAAGTTTGACAGCCAGATAAGCACCATCATCCAGATAGTAATTCTCTTTCAGACAGCCGTGACCGGATGTTTCCATAGCAAGTGGACTTATGATTCCTTCAGAATTTAACTCCTTACATTTATTGATGACATTTTTATAACCGCGCATGTAACATAAGTGTTTCAGACCGAGATCTTTTTCTAAAAAGTCAGTCAGACGGTCGGAAGTAACGGAGTCAGTAATGATTGTGCTGCCCGGGTAATCAGGTGCAAGGATAGCAGCAATCATAGCGATAATAGAATCGCGGTTGATCGGTGTGCCATCAGATAATACAGCTGACATACGGTCAACATCAGTGTCAAAGATCAGACCAAGATCAGCACCGGCAGCAACAGTTGCATCACAGATTGCTTTCATAGCATCTTTGTTTTCCGGATTTGGAATATGGTTCGGGAAGGTGCCATCAGGCTCAAGAAAGTTGCTTCCTGTGGTATCAGCACCAAGTTCATCCAATACTTCTTTTACAAAGAAACCTCCGGCACCGTTTCCGGCATCTACAACGATTTTTAATCCTTTTAATGGTTCATCATAGTTTTCGGCCTGTACACCGTCACAGATTTTCATGCAGAGGTTTGCACTGTACAGAGAGATCAGCTCAAATTCAGTAAAACGGTTGCTGTCTGTTGGCAGCGGCTGCTCCAGTACAGCAGGATCCATACTGTCAGCAAGTCCGGCAGCAATTTCAAGAATGGCAGTGATATCATCATGCTCAAGTCCGCCTTCATGGTCAAAGAATTTCAAACCGTTACGGTTGAATGGCAGATGGCTTGCAGTGATCATGCAGGCACCGTCATATCGTGTTTCCGGATAGACAATCGACATAAACATTGCCGGAGTGGAAGCCATACCACAATCGGAGACATAAATGCCTTCATCGAGCATACCGCGGATGGCCTGTTTTTTGATTTCAGGACCGGTAATTCTAGAATCCGTGCCAATGCCGACAATGCATTCCTCCGGAGCAATATTTTTTTTCTTTAACAACCAGATGGCAAATGCACGTCCAATCAGGTATGCAGCTTCAGAAGTAAGGGTTACATGCTCGTCCTTAATACCCTCACAGGCAATGCCACGGACATCACTGCCATTTTGCAGTTTCATTAATTCTGTTTTTGTAATAGACATAGATTTTCTACTCCTTATACAGTGTAATACGGATTGTTCCGCATATATTATTTCCTGTAAATTATAATTCAGATAGAGGCAGAATACAAGTATAAGTAGCTTTTGCAAATGCTATGTGTGAAACTGTAAAGAACGATAAACTTAAAATGGCAGGAAAGATTTTTGCAAAGACAGAAATAAACTAAAAAATCGAACACAATTAGAAAATATATTGTTCAAAATAGAATAAAATAAAAAAAATATGTAAAAATATGCAATATATATAAAAATATAAAAAAAACATAAATAAACATAAAAAAAATATAAAAAAAAATTTGCAGGTACCTATTGGTAACTGCATGAAAAAGTGCTATAATAAACATTGTGATTAGTGAATTGAAAGGAGTGGGAAAAATGTTTAAAAAATTCACAAATGGTTGCGTAAAACTTGTGCAGAGATTTCTGCCTGATGCTTTCGTCTTCTGTATTATTTTGACGATCGTTGTATTTATCGCGGCAATGCCAGTAGCAGGTATGAACCCGATTGAGGTGGCAAATGCCTGGGGATCTGGTGTATGGGGACTTTTAGCATTCTCAATGCAGATGGCTTTGGTATTGGTACTTGGTAGTGCACTGGCTAATGCACCGGCCATCAAGAAACTGATCGTAAAACTTGCAGGCGTACCGAAAAAACCGGTAGGAGCAGTTGCATTCGTTACTATTATTTCTGCAATCTGCTGCTTTATCAACTGGGGATTCGGTCTGATCATCGGAGCATTGCTTGCAAAAGAAGTTGCGAAGAAAATCAAAGGTCTTGATTACCGCCTGATCATTGCGGCTGCATATTCAGGATTTGTTATCTGGCATGCAGGTATTTCCGGATCTATCCCGCTTGGAATGACATCATTAAATGCAGATAGTGTTGTTGATAACACTGCAGGAGCTGTCACAGAAATCGTGCCGACTTCTCAGACAATTTTCTCCGCATGGAACCTGATCATGGTTCTGGCAGTTGTTGTAGTTGTTGCTTTTGTAAATGCAAAAATGCATCCGGATCCAAAGGATGTTGTATCTATTGATCCGAAATTATTAGAGGATGCACCGGATAATACAGAAGTAAAAGCAAGAAAAGATCAGACTCCGGCTGAAAAACTGGAGAACAGCATGGTTCTTTCTTACATCGTTGTAGTAATTGGTGCAATTTATCTGATTTACTATTTTGTAAATGCAGGATCCATTCTTAATGCATTGTCATTAAATATCGTAAACCTGATCTTCCTGATCCTTGGTATTGCTTTCCATAAGACACCAATCAGTTATGTAAAAGCAATCACAGAGTCAGCAGAAAGTGCAGGCGGAATTATCTTACAGTTCCCATTCTACGCTGGTATCCAGGGTATGATGGTTACAGCAGGTTCCAACGGCGTGTCCTTAGCATCTGCAATCAGTAATGGATTTGTAAGTATTTCTACACCACGTACATTCCCGGTATTGTGCTACCTTGCAGCTGGTATCGTAAACTTCTTTGTACCGTCAGGTGGAGGACAGTGGGCAGTTCAGGGTCCGATCATGATGCCTGCAGGATTAAAACTTGGTGTTACACCGGCAGTTACTGCTATGGGTATTGCCTGGGGTGATGCATGGACAAATATGCTGCAGCCGTTCTGGGCACTTCCGGCACTTGGTATCGCAGGTCTCGGTGCAAGAGATATCATGGGTTACTGTGCTATCGTATTGATCGCATCTGGTATTGTTACAGCTCTGGGATTCCTTTTCCTGGTACCATTGCTGGCATAAGCAGGCAGGGAAAGCGGAGCATAAATGTCTGCTTTACTGGAAAAAGAAAACTGACGATCACAGGAAGTAATTAAAAAAGCGAAAAATCTAATAGAAAGCCTGTTTTTAAACGTATGGAAAATGTAACGATTGTCAGCCACCTTACACCGCAGGAATGGAAAAAATCCTGGGAAGATAAAGTGGTAGAAGATAACAAACAGAATATGCGTGCCTATCAGCAGCAGAATTGCTACTGGGGACATTTTAAGAATGACAGAGATTTTACCATTTGCCATCATAAGGAATTCGAAATCAAGGGAATGAGTCTGGGACTTTATTTTAATGGCCGGATTGAAGATGATGAGCGTGGTTGCAAAATCGTAGGAAAGTTTGGGAAAAAGCATTCTGCGAATCTCTTTCTTGGGATGGGCGCAGCACTGTGTATTGCAGCGATTGTAGGCGCAACAGCACGACAAGATGTAGAAGTATCCATCGTAGCTACCGTGTTGCTGGCGATCCTTATCGTAGTTTATATGGCAAAGCCCAAAAAAGGGCAGAAGCGGATTTTAAATCAGCTGGAAAAGATTTCTTTTGATTCTAAGTTTCATAAGAAAGGAAGCCATAAGCCAAAAGCAAAGACAGAGCAGAAGAAAAAACGGACCATGCGTGAAAAAGCGATGGTGAACGTAGAGTAAAAATAAAGGAGTAAGTTCTAATGACACAGAACTTACTCCTTTTTATATCATAATTAATTTTTACTTGTTTCGATATCTGCATGAGGCAGTGTAAAGATAAATTCTGTTCCAACGCCTTCCGTACTAATCACATTAATGTTTTCATGATGTGCATGAATGATTTCTTTTACAATGGCAAGTCCGAGACCAGTTCCTTTTTTATCTTTGCCGCGGGAAGCGTCTGATTTATAAAAGCGTTCCCAGATACGGCTGATACTTTCTTTTGGGATACCGATTCCCTGATCCTTTACCGATACAAAGACTTTCTCGTTGCGCAGAGTTGTTTCAATCGTAATAACAGAATTATTGTGGCTGAATTTAAATGCGTTGTCGACAAGGTTATGCATAACCTGATCGATTTTTGCGGCATCTGCCTTGACATAAAGCTGATCTCCGGTGAGGATCAGGTTAAAGGAGAGCATTTTTTCTTTGCAACGACCTTCAAACATCAGAACCGTTCGTTTGATCAGTTCATTCAGATCAAATACAGACAGATCCAGGTAAATACCTTTTGTTCCATATTTATTCAGTTCCAGAAGGCTTTGTGTCAGTTTTTCAAGGCGCTCTGCTTCAAAAATAATAACATCCAGATATTTTCCCTGCAGTTCGGTTGGGATCGTGCCATCGGCCATAGCCTGCGCATATCCCTTGATAGAAGTTAAGGGTGAACGAAAATCATGTGAGACATTGGATACAAACTTATGCTGGTCATTTTCCAGGGCATTTAATTCGACTGCCATAAAATGCATAGTATCGGATATAATTCCAATTTCATCGTGTCTGGACAGCTCCAGAGGTGTCTCAAAATTTCCGCCAGCGTAAGCTGTGGCTGCTTTTAAGATAGTCCGCAGTGGCCGGTACATTGTAAAATAAAAGGTCAGAAGAATAAGCAATGCCAGAAGCAGAAGAAAAATCAGTGAAAGGTAAAAACCGTTCAACAGACCATATTGTAGTTCGGAAACATGCGATAGCGGCAGACATACCATCACATAGCATGTAATTTTGTAATTTCTGGTAAGTGGTGTGTATACTGTCAGAACATCTTCTTTATAGTGGTTATAGAATGTTCCGATAGAATAACTGCTTCCGCTGAAGTCCAGAATATTGAAGTCCGAAATGGTCTCTGCCTCGGAAGGTCTGACAGATTTGATTGAATTAACCATTATTTTTCCGGATGTATTGACGATATAAATGTCAGAATCCAGAAAGCTGCTAACGGCTGCAATCTGTTTTTGAAATTCTTCCAGTGACAGTTCTGAAGCATAATAGCTTTTTCCAAACGAATCAGCAATCTTGCTGCTTTCTCTGCGCAGAGCAGAGGCATAATGCAGTTCTAGGTAATTCTGATTATAGCGCGCTGTAAAAGTTGAGATCAGGATAAAACCGAGCACCGCAAAAACCAGATAGGAAAGTATCATTTTAAAAAGTAATTTGTATTTCATAAATAAATCTTACCAATTGCTGCTAGCGGCGCTCAAATTTGTAGCCGATGCCCCAGACGGTGGTAATCCCCCAATGTTCGTGGTCTTTTATTTTTTCCCGAAGACGTTTTACGTGAACGTCCACGGTACGGGTGTCTCCCAGATACTCATAGCCCCAGATGTTGTCCAGAAGCTGTTCACGGGTAAATACCTGATTTGGTGAAGAGGCCAGGAAATAGAGGAGTTCCAGTTCCTTTGGCGGCATATCAATTACCTGTCCATAATACATAACAGAATAATTGGTCAGGTTAATGACCAGATCCGGATATTCCACACATTTAATATCAGGTTCATTTTTTTCGGGCTTCACAGCCTGGTAACGGCGAAGAACTGCTTTTACCCGGGCTACCAGTTCTTTGGAATCAAATGGTTTGATAATGTAATCGTCTGCGCCGAGTTCCAGTCCAAGTACCTTGTCAAAGACTTCTCCTTTGGCAGAAAGCATAATGATTGGAACATTTGACTGGGTTCGTATCTCACGGCAAACCTGGTAACCATCGATGCCAGGAAGCATCAGATCTAACAGGATCAGGTTTGGTTGATAGGTTTTAAATTCATGCAGGGCTGATTCCCCGTCTTCTACAATTTTGGTGTCGTAGCACTCTTTCAGAAGATAGAGGGAGATCAGCTCAGCAATGTTTGCATCATCATCGACGATGAGAATTTTTTGTTTGACTGCCATAATGGGCCTCCTAAATTTATTTTTTCTAAACTTCAGATCCTTCCTCTCAATTAACTGAGCTTTTTTGCGAATGTCCGATTTACATCTCAATGTGGCCTCTCGTCAAAGAGTCTTACAAGTATAAATACTCATTCATGCGAGCATGATTTGTATTTATACTTGCAACTCCCATGGCTCTGAAGTTATTCAAATTCTGCAATGGTTACACCGGCATCTCCTTCACCAAATTCTCCGAGATGGAAAGATTTGACATACTTCTGCCGCTTTAAATATCCCTGTACAGCTTTGCGCAGAGCACCAGTTCCTTTTCCGTGAACGATACGTACCGATTTCAGATGTGCGAGATAAGCATCATCCAGATATTTGTCCAGTTCCATCAGTGCTTCATCTACAGTTTTTCCGATCAGGTTGATCTCCGGGGAAACGGAGAGTGATTTTGACATTTTCAGTTTACCGGCACCGGTTTTTGTATTGTGTACAACCGGAGTGGCATCTTCATTTACCAGAATCAGATCACGGATATTTGTCTGATAACGCAGGATGCCGGCCTGTACAAACAGATTACCTTTTGCATCCGGCAGGGTATGTACAGTACCTTTCAGATTCATACTGAGAATCTTGACAGAGTCACCGAGACGCAGCTTTTTCGGTACATTATGGTTGACCTGCTCTTTTTGAGGCATAGAGGATTTGCTCTGTGCTTTTGCCATTTTTTTACGGATTTTCTCACGATCTTTTTCCATCGCAGAAGCATCCACATGCGTCTTGCCATATTTGTGAAAGTTGCGGATTGTTTCGTCAGCCAGATCTTTCGCTTCTTTTAAAATGGCAGCAGCCTGTTGGTTTGCCTCCTGTAGTACGCGGTCGCGGCTGCGGTTTAAGCGCTCCTGTTTTTCTTCCAGTTGCTTTTTCAGGGAAGCAGCTTCCTCTTTGTAACGGTTAATTTCAGCCTGTTCTTTTTCAATCGTCAGTCGGCTCTGTTCCAGATCTGCGAGGACATCTTCAAAGTTTTCGTTTTCTTTTGTAATTCTTGTCTTGGCATCTTCAATAAGGTCAGATGGAAGTCCAATCTTGCTGGAAATTGCAAAGGCATTACTTTTTCCGGGAATACCGATTAAAAGACGGTATGTCGGACTTAAGGTTTCTACACTGAATTCGCAGCAGGCATTTTCTACTCCTTCTGTGGAGAGGGCATACAGTTTGATCTCGCTGTAGTGGGTGGTTGCCATGGTTCTGATATTATTCTGGCGCAGACGATCCAGGATGGAGATTGCCAGTGCAGCTCCTTCATCTGGATCCGTTCCGGCACAGAGCTCATCAAAAAGCACCAGTGAATGTGGTGTTGCATTTTTTAAAATCGATACAATATTTGTCATATGGGAAGAGAAAGTACTGAGACTTTGCTCGATACTCTGCTCATCACCGATATCTGCGTAAACATCGTCAAAAATAGCCAGTTCGGAACGATCTTTTGCCGGAATATGCAGACCAGCCTGCCCCATCAGGGTAAAGAGTCCTACCGTTTTCAGAGAAACGGTTTTACCACCAGTGTTCGGTCCGGTAATGATCAGTAAATGGAACGTGTCGCCCAAATGGACATCGATAGGAACAACTTTTTTTGGATCAAGTAATGGATGGCGGCCCTGACGGATACGGATACGTCCTTCCGTATTGAAAATCGGAGCCATACCATTCTGGATTTTTGCCAGATTTGCTTTTGCAAAAATAAAATCAAGGTCGACCAGAATCCGATAGTTGTCCAACAGATACGGGGCATACTGAGCAGTAAGATTGCTTAATTCTGCCAGAACCGCTTCAATGGCTTCCTGTTCCTTTAGAAAAGCTTCCTTTAAATCATTATTTAATTTTACAACGGACATCGGCTCAATAAACAGTGTGGAACCGGTAGAAGACTGATCGTGGATCATGCCGGGAACCTGTCCTTTGTATTCTGCTTTGACCGGCAGACAGTAGCGGCCGTTTCGCATAGTGATCACTGCATCCTGCAGATAAGAGCGGGTTGTGGAATTGTTTAACAGGTTGTTCATGGCTCCGTGGATTTTGTCATTGATATTCCGGATGGTGCGGCGCACGTTGTGTAGCGCCGGGCTTGCATCATCGCTGATCTCGTCTTCTGCCAGAATGCATCGGCGGATTTCCTCAAGCAGTGGTGTCAGTGGTTCGAGACCAGTAAAAAAGTCGTCCAGAGAATCAGAGGGAAGATCATCCCTGTTTTCTCTGGAATAAGCTTTTGCCCGCTTGGTGATCTCCAGTAAGGTACAGACGGAAAGCAGTTCAGCTGCATTTAAGCTTCCGCCGATTTCCAGACGCTTCATTTGAAACCCTGGATCCTTTAAACCTCCAAAAGAAAGACCGCCTTTGCGGTAAATGCGGGACAGAGCATCAGAAGTCTGAGTCTGAGCCTCGCTGATCAGCTGTTTGTCGGTCATTGGAAGCAGTTCCAGACATCGTTTCTTTCCGGCATCTGATGTAGCTTGCTTAGCAAGCAGCTGGATAATTTTATCATATTCTAAAACTTTTAAAGCTTTTTGATTCATAAACTCCTCCATGTGATAGTAACTGTTATGGATATTTGTCTATTATGGATAATTGCATGCCTGAATATAAATGGTACAAATTATCCAATCAGAGAAAATATCTCAATCTATATTGTTATATTTTACCGCATAATTGAGGAAGTGAAAAGTGAAAATTCATTGTAACTTTGCAGTTGCATAAGAATTACAGAAACCTTATAATAAATGCAGTACTCAGTAAAATATACGTGATGTGGAAAGGTGTTTGACAGTGGATAAAAAGAAACAGGAAGAATACCATTTTATAAAAGAACAAATCAAAAAAATTCCACCTGATTGGAAAAAGATGCGTTCACATCTGGCATGGACAATCCTGCTGGCAGTTGTTTTTGGCGTGGTGGCGGCACTTGTGTTCTGCCTGGTCAGGCCGGTAATCGAAAACTTGACGTACCAGAAAGACAATACGGTTGTCATTTCCGGGAAAGACGAGACAACGGATAATACACAGACAGCGGATGAGGCGGAGCCGATTTACATTACGGAAACGCAGCAGATGGAGCCGGAGGATTATCAGATTTTACAGAACAAGCTGTATGCCATCGGCCGTGCAGCCAATAAGTCTGTGGTTTCCGTGAAAGCTATTGGTGAGACAACGGACTTGTTTGAGAATGCGTATCAGACGGAAAGTCAGGGAACCGGAATTATCGTGGCAGACACCAGTGACACGTATCTGGTGCTGACAGAGAAAAAAGTTATTGCGGATGCCAGTCAGGTGGATGTGACATTTTACGATGACAGTGTTGCCCCTGCAACGATGCAGGCATATGATGAAAATACAGGAATCGCAATGCTCCGCGTGGAGAAAAAGGAGCTGTCTGAGGATACTGTGAACCGCGTGGCAGCAGCCACTCTGGGAAAATCATCTGCACTATCACAGGGGACAATCGTTATTGCTATCGGAAGTCCGCTGAGTGAGCCGTTTTCCATTCTGACAGGAAATGTAACATCCAGCAGCTATGAAGTAAGTACTGTGGATGCAAATTACAAAGTGATTTCCACGGATATCAATGCCAGCGAAGCAGGAAGTGGTGCATTGATCAATTTAAAAGGTGAAGTGGTTGGACTGATGCTGCAAAGTTACAGTAAACGCGATGCCCAGAGTACTGTGACAGCGATTGGTATTTCCGACATTGGAAGATTGCTGGAAAAAATGTCAAACGGTGAGTCACCGGTCTATCTGGGACTTGAAGTGAGTACTGTGACGACAGAGATTGCAAAAGAAAATCATCTGCCGAAGGGTGTTTACATCAAAAAGGTGCTGTCGGATTCGCCGGCGATGCAGGCTGGATTACAGATGGGAGATGTCCTGACCAAAATAGGAAATACAGAGATCCAGACCGTGGATCAATATGAGGATTATATGCTGAATGGAAAGGATGGACAGCAAAATACAGTGACAGTCAAACGCATGGGTGCAGATGGAAAATATCAGGATTTATCGTTTAAAGTTGTATTTGGCACACTTCATCAATCACAGATGCAGGAAAAATGAAAAAATGGAGTAGAAAGGATACCCGTTACGGGGATTGTGAAGAAAATGAGATTTATTGAGACATTACATGAGGGTGAGAGAATTGGAGAGGTTTATCTGTGCAAACATAAGCAGACAGCCATGACAAAGGCAGGAAAACCGTATGATTCCCTGACACTTCAGGATAAAACAGGCACACTGGATGCTAAAATCTGGGATGTTGGATCTAATGGGATAGAGGAGTTTGATTCTCTGGATTACATCTATGTCATGGGTGATGTTACAAGCTTCCAGGGTTCCCTGCAGTTAAATGTCAAACGTGTGAAAAAGATGTCAGAGAGTGATATTAATCCGGCAGACTATCTGCCAGTCAGTGAGTATAACATTGAGGAAATGTACCAGAAGCTGTTGGAATATATTGCGCAGATGAAAAATCCATATTTGAAACAGCTGGCAGAATCATTTTTTGCAGATGCAGATTTTGCGAAACGTTTCCAATTTCATTCAGCAGCAAAAAGTGTACATCACGGATTTGTTGGCGGACTGGCGGAGCATACCTTACATGTGACACAGATTTGCGATTTCTTCTGCAAATTATATCCGATGCTGAATCGTGATCTGCTTCTGACAGCAGCAATGTTTCATGATATCGGAAAATTAACAGAGCTTTCTACATTTCCTGCAAACGACTACACGGATGACGGCCAGTTGCTTGGCCACATCATGATCGGTGCTATGGAAGTTCAGAAACATATCGACCAGATTGAAGGCTTCCCGAAGCGCACGGCTTCCGAACTGGTTCACTGTATTCTGGCTCATCATGGCGAACTGGAATATGGTTCACCGAAGAAACCGGCACTGGCGGAAGCCATTGCACTGAGTTTTGCAGATAATTCCGATGCAAAACTGGAAACCATGCGTGAGGCATTGTCAAATATTCCGGAAAACAGTTTGGAATGGCAGGGATTCAATCGTTTCCTGGATTCCAATATCAGAAGAACAAGTAAGTAACAGGCAAATGTAAGTGCTCCAGATGCTATTGTGTCCGGAGCACTTGATATCTGAAAATGACGTTACTTTTTGAAAGGATGAATATGCAGAAAAACGATGAATTAATTTTAAAAATAGAGGATATGGGCGTGGATGGAGCAGGCATCGGAAAAGCAGACGGTATGACTTTTTTTGTTAAAGATGCTGTCATCGGTGACCTGGTAAGGGCAAAGATCATTAAGTTGAAAAAGACTTACGGTTATGCTCGTTTGATGGAGATTCTGGAAGCATCACCGGATCGTGTGGAACCAAAATGTCCATATTACAGACAGTGCGGAGGATGTCAGATCCAGGCATTGTCTTACGAAAAACAGTTAGAGTTTAAAGAGCACAAAGTGCGCAGTAATCTGGAACGAATCGGTGGATTTACAGAGATTCCAATGGAGCCGATCGTTGGAATGGAAGAGCCATTTCACTATCGGAATAAAGCACAGTTTCCGGTAGGAACTGACAAAGATGGTCATATTGTGACAGGATTTTACGCAGGTCGTACACACACAATTATTCCAAACCGTGACTGTGCATTGGGACTTCCGGTAAATAAGGAAATTCTGGACATTGTCATTGCATTTATGGAAAAATATCATATTACTGCATATGATGAGAAAAGCGGAAAAGGTTTGGTGCGTCATGTGCTGATTCGTTGCGGATTTTCCAGTCAGGAGAAGATGGTCTGTCTGATCATCAATGGAAAAAGTTTACCACATGCTGAAAAACTGGTAGAAGAGCTGCGAAAAATTGACGGTATGACAAGTATTTCCATCAACTGCAATACCGAGCGCACCAATGTCATTCTGGGGCGCAAGACGATCCTGCTCTGGGGACAGGAATATATTACGGATCAGATTGGAGAAATTTCCTATGAAATTTCCCCAGTATCTTTTTATCAGGTAAATCCGGTGCAAACAGAGAAACTATATGGTATTGCACTGGAGTATGCAGATTTACATGGCGAAGAGACAGTCTGGGATCTGTATTGCGGAATCGGAACGATTTCATTATTTCTTGCGCAGAAAGCGAAACAGGTATATGGTGTTGAGATCATTCCGCAGGCTATTGAAAATGCAAAACGAAATGCAGTGAAAAATGGCATTGAAAATGCAGAATTTTTTGTTGGAAAATCAGAGGAAGTATTGCCGGAGTTTTATGAGAAAGAAGCAACAGCAGGTCGGAAGGCGCATGCGGATGTCATTGTGGTAGATCCACCGAGAAAAGGATGCGATGAAAAACTATTGGAGACGATCGTGAAAATGGCGCCGGACCGGGTGGTTTATGTCAGCTGCGATTCGGCTACGCTGGCACGGGATCTGAAAATCTTGTGTGAGCAGGGGTATGAGTTAAAGCGTAGCAGAGTCGTAGATCAATTTGGCCAAAGCGTACATGTGGAGACTGTTTGCCTTTTGGGTAAATGAAAACCAGATACCACGGTAAAACTCAGCGTGGATATGGATGATTACTACCGTAGTATAAATGGTAACGATGGGGAATGATGATTTCGCTATAGTGACTCGTTCACGTTGATAATGTATCTGATTTTGGAGGAAAATTAATTTATGGACAAAGAAAAAG
>CAKREL010000059.1 GCA_934317205.1 uncultured Eubacterium sp. | reverse complement strand
GACATGAAGACGGCCTGTCGGGCGATCACCTGTCAAAATAATTTTACTCATGTTTCTGCTACTCCTTTACATACCTAATATTATATGCCACCAGAGCTTTATCGTCAACCAAAGGAAACGTTTATTTCTTCAGTAAATTTTATTACACTTCACTCATCATATGGATTCAAATATTATAAACACATTTTTAAATCTGTATGTTACATTTTCCCGTCCCCGTATGTTATAATATAGATGGGTAAATACAGTTTTTACAATATAGGATTACAATGTCAAAAAAGTCTGAGTCCATCTGTGCTTGCACAAGGGTGGATCAATATAGGAAAGAAGGTATGACTATGAAACAAACTATCATTACTATCAGTCGTGAATTTGGCAGTGGTGGGCATGCTATTGGGAAAAAAATTGCAGAAAAAATGAATATTCCTTTCTATGACAAGGATATTATCCAGGAAATTGCAGACAAAACCGGCTTTTCAGAAGATTTTGTGAAGGAGCAGTCCGAGTATGCCCCTTCCAAGAATATGTTTGCCTATGCATTTGTCGGCCGTGATCACACCGGAAGTTCTCTTTCTGACCAGGTCTATGCTGCGCAGACACAGGTCATTCAGGAGATTTCCAAAAAAGGTTCTTGCGTTATCATCGGACGCTGCGCCGATTACATTTTGAAAGACCGGCCGGATACATATCATATCTTTGTATACGGCAATGAACCAGAGAAAATAGCCCGTACCCAGCAGCTTTTCAATTTGCCGGAAAAGGAATCCCTTGCGATGAATCGTGGTATGGATAAGAAGAGACGGCTTCATTATGAATACTATACTGACCGCAAATGGGGTGATCCGAAAAATCACTGCATGTGTCTGAATACCAGCGTACTTGGTATCGACCGCTGCGTACAGTATATTATAGAATTGATTCAATCTAATCAGTAATATAAGATTACAGTGTCAAAGGTCGGAGTCCACCTGTGCTTGCACAAGGGTGGATGAATCATGATTTGGGTGTTTTGACACCCAAATCAATATAAGGAAATCCGTGAGTGCTGCACTCACGGATTTCCTTATTTATTCTTCTGCTTATCTTTGCTAATCTCTCGACTCTATCACAAGCAATATGCCATCTTTGCAGTGGATCGTTGCTGTTTCTGCCTCCAGTTCATTGCTCACTCCGCGGGCAATTCCGCTGACAAGGGTAAAATCTTCCACTTCATAAGCAAATCCCTTTAATGTGATGCCAGTCACCTTCGGTGTAAATGGAAGCAGGGAAACATATTTTCCAAACTGATCTGCCTTTTTCAATATCGCCTCGTCCTGTACCATGCGAATCCGGTTGTGAGCATCTACAATCTGACAGGATACTTGTCTGTCCAAAGCCAGTTTCAGCATCTGGATATTTCCCATGACATGATCCAGACGTGTCCCGGTAGCACCGATCATCGTGACTGCATCCGCTCCGGCCTCGATTGCACGAAGTAATGCAAGCTCTGTATCTGTCTCATCTTTATGCGTTGGAAATTGTTCCATTCGCTCCGGGCAAACGGTCTTGAAGTACTCATAAGATTCCTCATCTACTGAGTCAAAATCTCCCAGGATCAAATCAGGTAAAATTTCTGCCTCATGACAAAACTTCATTCCCGCGTCTGCACATATAATATAATCCCACATTCTCTCTTCTATATATTTGATAGCAAAGTTATATTCTATACTTCCACCAGTAATAATTAAACACTGCATAACGTCTTATTTTTCCATAATATCCAGGAACGCTTCCACGTTTTCTTTGATGTCTCCTTTGAATACGGCTGTTCCTGCTACGATGATATTCGCTCCGGCATCGAGCACTTCCTGCACATTTTTCAGTGACACACCACCATCAACTTCGATATCAGCCTGACAGTGCTTTTCTTCCATCATTGCTTTCAGATCACGGATTTTCTGTGTCGTATACGGAATGTATTTCTGTCCGCCAAATCCCGGATTGACGCTCATCAGCAGTACCATATCGCATTCCGGCAGAATGTAATCCAGCACGGAGAGCGGAGTTGCCGGATTTAGGGCGACACCAGCCAGTACCCCACGGTCTTTGATCGCATGGATGGTACGATCCAGGTGCTTGCATGCTTCTGCGTGTACAGTGATCAGATCTGCACCTGCTTCTACAAATTCATCGATATAACGTACCGGCTCATCGATCATCAGATGTACATCAAAGATACGTTCTGAACATTTCCGGATAGATTTGATGACTGGAAGTCCGAAGGAAATACTTGGCACAAAACTTCCGTCCATGACATCGATATGCACATACTGTGCACCTGCCTCATCCAGCATTTTTACCTGCTCACCAAGAATTGAAAAATCTGATGCCAGCAGTGATGGTGATAAACAATTCATTTTTTTATACTCCTTTGTTAATACTTTCTCTTTTCTTTGAGTTCATTATAAATCTGTACGTAATTATTATAACGGCTCTGGCTTATTTTCCCTTCTGCCAGTGCCTCTTTCACGCCGCAGTCCGGCTCGCCGATATGGCTGCATCCGGTAAAACGGCAGCTTTGTTCATACTCCACAAACTCTGGGAACAACATCCCCAGTGTCTCTTTTTCAAAAAAATCAGAAGCCAGGGAACTGAATCCCGGTGTATCAAAGATATACGTCTCCTCATCCAGCATGATCAGCTGAGAATGACGGGTCGTATGCTTTCCACGCTGAATCTTCTCACTGATGGCTCCAGTCTCCATCTGTACGTCTGGTGCCAGCAGGTTGATCAGTGTGGATTTTCCGACACCTGACGGTCCTGCAACAGTTGTTGTCTTGCCCTGCAGAGCTTCTCTCAGGGGCGCAATTCCCTCTTCTTCCTTTGCACTGAGGAAAAACAGTGGATATCCGCTCGTTTCGTAAGCATCTCTCAGTTCCTGGATTTCTGCTTCCGAAGCCAGATCTTCTTTATTAAAGCAGATCAGTGTCGGTACTTCCTGCTGTTCCATCATCAGTAAAAAACGATCCAGCAGATTCAGGTTTGGTTTTGGAGAAGTCCCTGCAAAAATAACCAGTGCCTGATCCACATTGGCTACTGCCGGTCGGATCAATGCATTTTTTCTTGGAAGGATTTCCACCACGTTCCCGGTCTTTTCCTCTTCATTGATAATATCAATTTCCACATTGTCCCCCACCAGCGGTTTCATCTTTTTCTGGCGGAAGACGCCTTTTGCTTTACATTCATAGATACCGGATCCTACTACAGAAACGTAGTAGAATCCGGCAATCCCTTTTACAATCTTTCCCTGTCTCATACGTATGCTTTACTCTTTTTTGAAAGAAATATCTTTTTCCTGTACGGAAGATGTCGGATTTCCATCTGCATCGATATAATACCATGTAATGATAATCTTTCCACTGGATACATCAAGTCCGTGAGCCTCAACGGTATATGGGAAAGATGTCACATCATTCCATCGGTTAATAAGCTCATTGCTGCCTGATTTATACAGTTCAATATCTGCAGAGCTTACGGTTACATCTGTCGGTGCATTCACCTGGGATCTAATATAATAAGATACCTGCTCCGGTCCACTACTTATTACGATCGTGATCGCAGTTCCTTTATCCACATACTTACCTGCATCAATACTCTGACTGATTACATTTCCGGATGCCACTGAATCACTGTGCTCTGTACTTGTAGTAACAGTAAAATCAGAAAGAGCTGATTTCGCATTTGCCTCTGTCAGTCCTTTCACATTCGGTACTTTGATGGATTCACTGCCCTGGCTGACATAAATTGTTACTTTAGAGCCTTCTTTTACAGTTGTTCCGGATTTTGGATCCTGACGGATAACCTGACCAGCCGGTACATCGTTACTGAATTCAAATTCACGACTCACAGTAAGGTTCTTTGCCTCGAGAGCTGACATTGCTGAATCAGATGTCTTTCCGGTTACATCCGGTACATCCACATCCTTCGCATTTTCTTCCTCTGTTCCGGCAGAAACGGTAACTTTAACGGTTGTGCCGGTCTTTACTGTCTCACCTTTGGCTACATCCTGATCGATGATCTGACCTTTTTCATACTCATCAGAAATCTCGGTTCCGGACTCGCTGACCTTCAGTCCCAGTTTCTCAAGCTCTTTCTTTGCTTCAGAAAGTGTCTTTCCTTTCAGGTCGATCATGACAACTGTTTCCTCATCCTGCTGTGTGATGGATGTGTCATCTTTTTTATTATTTTTGTTTCCAAATCCAAAGTGGAAGATGTCAAAAAAGCTTCCAACAATATAAATTACGATAATGGCAATGATGATAGCTACAACGATTCGCATGATACCGACGATTTTCTCCATCTTGGAATTCAGGAAACGTCCTTCTTCCTTCTCATCATCCTCATCGTACTCGCTCATATCATAATCTTCATCCTCATCATCATCCGGATCAGTTTTTGTATTTTGCTCTGCTTCCGGCTTGGAATCTGTCTTTACATTTTCTGTCTGCTTCTTGATCTGATTTATCTCGTCATCTGTCAGAACTCTTGTCTTATCCTGGCTGAATGGTACCAGCGTCACAAAGTCTTCATCCGGATTCAGCAGAGATTTGCGCAGATCGATGAGCAGACTCTCCATAGAGTCGTAACGACGATCCGGGCTTTTCTGGGTACATTTCTGAATGATCTTCTCCAGACTGATCGGCAGATTCTGCGCATACGTACTTGGCGGCACCATCTCATCCTGCAGATGCTGGATTGCTACGGCGACAGTACTGTCTCCATCAAATGGTACACGTCCGGTCACCATCTCATACATTACAATTCCCAAAGAGTAGATATCGCTCTTGTTGCTGACATAGCCATTTCGTGCCTGCTCCGGGGATGCGTAATGTACCGATCCCATTACATCAGAATGAATCGTATTTTCAGAAACGGCACGGGCAATGCCGAAATCCGTAACCTTTACTTTTCCATCTGTGGAAATAATGATATTCTGCGGTTTGATATCCCGGTGTATGATATTTTTTGCATGGGCAGCCTGAATGCCGCGTCCTACCTGAATGGCAATACTCAGCGCTTCCTTATAATTCAGCTGTCCCTTTTTCTCAATATACGTTTTTAATGTGATACCTTCCACATACTCCATAACGATATAGTGGATGCCATTCTCACTTCCAACATCATAAATATTGACGATATTCGGATGCTCAAGTCCCGCTGCTGCCTGTGCTTCGCTGCGGAATTTCGTTACGAAATTGGTATCTTCACTGAATTCTTCTTTCAGTACTTTGATTGCCACAAATCTGCCCAGAGTATGATCCTTCGCCTTATAGACGTCAGACATGCCTCCGGTTCCGACCTTTCCTACAATTTCGTAGCGGTCAGCAATAAACGTTCCATTTTTTAACATTCTGTCACCTCATCTAAATTGGGTTCTATTATTATAACAGTGATATTGTCTTTTCCACCGTTTTTATTTGCAAGTTTGATCAGTTGCTCTGCTTTATCCGAAAGGTTGCCTGCGCCATGCAGAATCTGCAGGATTACTGCATCATCTACCATATTTGTCAGACCATCTGAGCAAAGTACGATATATTCTCCCGGATTTAGCTGCCGTTCAAATATATCAATTTTCACATTATCTGACACACCAACAGCCCGTGTGATAACATTTTTATCCGGATGCGTCTTTGCGCTCTCCTGATCCATCTGACCAAGTCGCACTAACTCCTGTACAAGGGAATGATCCTGCGTCACTTGTGTGATCTCATCCCCGACTACATACAGGCGGCTGTCACCGACATTTGCAGCAATCAATGATCTCTCCTGGATCACTGCAGCGACAATCGTGGTACCCATTCCTTTCATCTGCTGATGAGCATCCGCATATTCTTTTAATTTCCGATTAGCTGTCTCAATGCTTTCCGACAAAATCGTAATCGGCTCTTCCTCCTTGCTTCCCTCAATGGTTCGAACAGTTGTCTCCACCACATAACGGGATGCAAATTCGCCTGCTTTATGTCCCCCCATACCGTCTGCTACTATAAACAGATTGGGCAGTTTTCCTACAGCCTCTTCTGAGGAATAGAGATAGTCCTGATTCATCTCTCTTGTACTTCCAATATCTGTAAGAGAACATATCTTCATCTTCTAAGAGTCCTGCCTTTCTGAGAACCGTTTGCGCAACTGTCCGCATGCGCCATCTATATCACGGCCCATTTCTCTTCTAATAGTAACATTTATTCTACATTTTTCAAGTTTATTTTTAAATTCCTGCACCGCTTTTCCGTCAGGTTGCACAAAATCTCGTTCTTTAATCGGGTTTACTGGTATCAAATTGACATGACAATTGATACCTCTGATCAATTCTGCCAGTTCTTTTGCATCTTCCTCTGTATCATTGACACCGGCCACCAGACTGTATTCAAATGTCACCCGGCGCCCGGTTTCTTCAAAATAATCCCGCATCGCACTGACCACTTCATGGATCTCATAGGCTTTTGCCACCGGCATCAGCTCCAGTCGTTTCTCCTGATTGGAAGCATGCAGGGATAAAGCCAGCGTGATCTGCAGATCTGCTTTAGCCAGATCGCGGATACGCGGTACCAGCCCACAGGTAGATACTGTGATATTTCTCTGACTGATATGTAACCCATTTTCATCTGTCAGCATCTGGATAAACGTCAGCAGATTTTCATAGTTATCCAGTGGCTCACCCGTTCCCATGACAACCACGTTAGACACACGTTCTCCGGTATCTGCACTGATCCGGTAAATCTGTTCGAGCATTTCTGCCGGAGTCAGATTTCGTACTAAACCATCTAACGTTGATGCACAGAAGCGACAGCCCATGCGACAGCCAACCTGTGAAGAAATGCATACAGAATTGCCGTGTTTGTAACGCATTAATACGCTTTCTACCATATTATGGTCTTCCAATTCAAAAAGATACTTTCTTGTACCGTCGATGGCAGATTCCTGCATCGTCACCTGACTTAGTACTGTAAATGTACATTTTTCTGAAATCTCATTTCTTAACTTTGCCGGAAGATTACTCATCTGATCCAGGTCATCTGCCAGTTTGACATGCATCCACTGATACAGCTGCTTTGCCCTGAACTTTTTCTCTCCGTGTTCGATTACCCACTGTTCTAACTGCTCCAATGGCAATGATTTGATATCTGTTTTTTCCATATTTATACTCTCTTATCTGCGATGCATCTTTGCCATAAAAAATCCATCACATCCATCATAGGGGAAACACTGACGCATTTGTTCCAATTCAAACTCTGTATGCTCCTCTAAAAATTTATGTACATTATCCTCATTTTCTTCTCTGGTCATGGTACAGGTGCTGTATAACAGCGTTCCTCCTGCTTTGACATAGCGACATACCACACCAAGGATTTCCTGCTGCAAGACTGCCAGCTCAGCAATTTTTTCTTCTGATGCATTGTATTTGATATCTGTCTTTGTACCGATGACACCCAGGCCGGAACACGGCAGATCTGCGATGACCACATCTGCTTTTTGCTCCACAGACTGGTCAAATACTCTTGCATCCCATACTTTTGCTGTCATATTTGACAGTTGGCAGCGGTCAATATTGTCCTCGATCATTTCCACTTTATATTCGGTCAGATCTCTGGCCTCCACATGACCTGTCTCTCCGATCATCCGGGCTGCATACACGCTTTTTCCGCCCGGTGCAGCACAGACATCGATCACCTGGTCTCCCATCTTTGGTGCTGCCAGTTCCACTGCCAGCATCGATGCTGTATCCTGTACATAAAGAAGTCCATTCTCAAATTCTTCAATTTCATCCAGTGCTTCATAACCTGATAAAAACAGGGCACGTTCCACCTGGTCATTCTGCTTCACCGTAATTCCCTGCTGTCTCAGAGATTCGGTAAGCTCCTCCATAGAAACTCTGTCTGTATCCACCTGCACAGATGTCGGATGTGGCTGCAAAAAGGCTTCCAGGCTTTTTTCACATGATTCTGTACCGTACTGCTCTGTAAAACGCTGTACGATCCATTCCGGTACAGAATATCGTACAGACAGATATTTCACCGGCTCTTTTTTGGCATCCGGCAATTTTACCTGATCCATATTCCGTGCAATGCTTCGCATCACGCCGTTTACAAATCCTTTCAGTCCCGAAAACCCACGTTTTACTGTAAGTTTTACTGCTTCGTTACAGGCTGCGGAGTCCGGCACGGAGTCCATATATTTTAACTGATATACGCCGCTTCGTAAGATAGCAGCGATCACCGGTTTCATTTTCTTTACTTTTGTTTTGGAAAACTGGTTAATGATAGCGTCCAGTTCAATCATCCGCTCTATCGTTCCCTGAGACAATCTTGTGATAAAAGCCCGGTCCTGCTTTGGCAGATAACGGTATTTGTCCAGTACATCACGGATGGCAATATGAGAGAATTCACCATCTCTGGTCACCGCCAGCAGAATGTCCACAACCAGATTTCTCGTATTTACATTTTCGCTCCTACTATTCGTCATCTCTGCGTCGTCCTCCAAATAAGATGATCAGTCTCAGAAGCTGCAGGATCATGGATGCAGCACTTGCCACATATGTCATAGCTGCTGCTGTCAGTACCTTTCTCGTGTCCTTCAGTTCTGCTCCACCAAGGATCCCGCTATGCTCCAGTTCCTGCATCGCCCGGTGAGATGCATTGAATTCCACCGGCAATGTGATCAGCTGAAATAATACTGCCAGGAAAAACATAAAAATACCCACCTGGATAAATACCATACTCATGGAACCGCGGAAAAATAATCCAATAAGGATCAGCGGCCAGGCCAGATTAGAACCAATATTTGCAATTGGCACAAAGGCACCGCGCAGCCGCAGCGGCACATAACCTTTTGCGTGCTGGATCGCGTGTCCGCACTCATGCGCTGCCACACCCACTGCTGCCACAGAAGTGGAGTTGTATACACTGTCTGACAGACTTAATGTCTTGTTTATCGGATTATAGTGATCTGTCAGTTTTCCTGAAACATGCTGCACCCGCACATCGTGAATGCCAGCATCCCGCAAAATCCGTTCTGCTGCCATGGCACCTGTCATTCCTGACATGCTGCGCACTCTCTGATAGTAACTGAAGGTACTGTTCATTTTTGCTGATGCTGCCAGACAGATGATTGCTCCGATAATCACAAGTATATAAGTATAATCCATCCAATAAAAACCATAATATCCGTAAGGCATTTTTTTCACTTCTTTCTGCTTAATTCTGAAACTATACGATTCGTGCTTAGTTTCCCAGTTTCATTCCTTCGCTTAAGGCATTTCCGCGTAAAAATGCATCTGCACTCATGCGTTTTTTGCCTTCCAGCTGTACTTCCTCCAGCATCAGAATACCCTCTCCGGTCTGTACGCCGACTTCATGCTTTGTCACAACTGCCAGCTCTCCCGGTGCTTTGTCTGATGTCTCATCCTTTATGGCTGCCGCCCAGATTTTCAATGTCTTTCCATTGAGATAAGTATATGCACTTGGCCACGGATTTAAACCACGGATCAGACATTCAATCTCTGCCGCCGGTTTGGTCCAGTCAATGATACCAAACTGCTTTTTAATGATTGTTGTCTTGGTTGCAGCCTCATGATCCTGCTTAGTATAAGTAGCTGTACCATTTTCGATGGCTGCCAGTGTACGTACACACAGATCTGCACCAACGACACTCAGACGGTCAAAAAGGCTTCCGCCTGTCTCTTTTTCATCCAGAACGATTTCTTCTTTCATGATCATATCGCCGGTGTCCAGTCCCTCATCCATGCGCATGGTTGTCACGCCGGAAACTTTTTCCCCATTGATAACAGCCCACTGGATTGGTGCCGCACCTCTGTACTTTGGCAACAGTGAGGCATGTACGTTGACACAGCCATATCTCGGCATTTCCAGAATTTCTTTTGGCAGAATCTGGCCAAAAGCGACTACCACGATAATATCTGCATTAAATTTTTTCAAATATTCCACACACTCCGGTTCTCTTACACGGCGTGGTTGATATACTTCGATCTCATGCGCCAGCGCTGCTTCTTTCACCGGTGGAAACTGCATGGTTTTTCCTCTGCCCTTTGGCTTGTCCGGCTGCGTTACCGCAAGCACAACCTCATGGCCTGCTTTAATCAGTGCTTCTAATGTTCCCACGGAAAAATCCGGGGTTCCCATAAATATTACTCGCATATTTTACTCCTCGTCGATTTCTTCCCATTCTTCCTCATCATCCGGATCTGCATACTGTACGTCATGGATCTCACCTTCAACTTTTTCCACATACATATGTCCATCCAGATGGTCCAGCTCATGGCAGATTGCTCTTGCCAGCAGACCTTCTCCCTCGATCTCATACGGTTCCATATTTTCATCATATGCTTTTGCTTTTACATAGTTCGGACGGGTTACCTGACCGGCTTTTCCCGGAAGGCTTAAGCATCCCTCATCCCCTGTCTGGCTACCGGATGTCTCAAGAATCTCCGGATTTATCATGACAATCGGACCTTCTCCTACATCGATAACGACGATTCTGCGGAGTACGCCAACCTGCGGTGCAGCCAGTCCGACGCCGCATGCATCATACATAGTATCCTGCATATCACAGATCAGGTCAGAGATACGCGGTGTGATCTTAGTTACCTCCCGACATGTTTTTGTTAATACATCATCGCCCATGATTCTGATTGTTCTAAGTGCCATTTTTTTCTCCTCGTTTCTTCTTCATTCTCTGCTTTCTGATTTTTCATATATCAGAAAACGGTATCTTTTCTTTCTGATTTCTTACAGCAAATCTACTTTCATTCCTGTTATTTTCTAAAATCCGTTCATCGGATCAAAATCGAACTGAATTGTTACTGCTCGAAATGCCGCATCCTCACTGATGTAAGTTTCCAGCATATTCTTTATGCTGACCAGCATCTGATAATCTGCTGCTTTAATGTACAGCACTTTGCGAAAAATATCATTTATTTTGGAAATAACTGCATCCGCCGGTCCGACTACCTGTACTTGTGCAGAATCTTCCCCTGTTTTGGTCAGTATCTTATATTTTAACATATCTTGTGCCTGTTTGACCAGCATTTCCTTCTCAGCTGCCGCATGAATGACCAGCATATGCCATTTTGGCGGATAATGCAGCATCTCACGCAAAAAGATTTCCTGTTCAAAAAACGCTTCGTAGTCCTGCGCTGCTGCAGTTACCACACTATAATGCTCCGGCTGATAAGTCTGGATCACAACCTCTCCCTGCCGACATCCCCGGCCTGCGCGGCCTGCTGCCTGAGTCAGCAGCTGAAATGTCCTCTCCGGCGCCCGGTAGTCGCTAATGTGCAGGGACAGATCCGCTGCCAGTATACCAACGAGCGTTACATTCGGGAAATCATGTCCCTTAACGATCATCTGCGTCCCAATCAGGATATCTGCTTCCTGATTTGCAAAAGCCGACAGAATCTGCTCGTATCCTCCTTTTTTCCGGGTAGTATCCAGATCCATCCGCAGCACCCGTGCTCCTGGAAACTGCTGCATTACACTCTGCTCAATTTTCTGTGTGCCTGCCTTGAATCCTCCGATGTAAGGAGAACCACAGGAAGGACATTTTTTTACCATTGGCTGCTCATATCCGCAGTAATGGCAGACTAATTTTCCGTTATTATGCAGGTTCAGTGACACATCGCAATGCGGACATTTGATCACTTCTCCGCAGGAACGGCAGGATACAAAACCGGCCACACCACGGCGGTTTAAAAAAAGCATGATCTGCTCTTTTTTCTCCAGACGGTCTGTGATCAGTTCCCGCAGTTTGTCACTGAAAATGGAACGGTTTCCGTTTCTTAATTCTTCCCGCAAGTCTACGGTATATACCGTAGGCAGAGGTCTTTTGCTGACCCGTTCTTTCATGACAAACAACCGGTATATTCCCTGCTTTGCCCGGTCATAGCTTTCCACGGAGGGCGTTGCTGAGCCAAGTACCACACCTGCACCACACAGTTCGGCTCTGGCCACGGCAGTTTCCCTGGCATGATATCTTGGTACAGTCTCACTTTTGTAAGCTGCCTCATGTTCTTCATCCATGATGATAACACCTAAATTTGGAAAAGGTGTGAACAATGCAGATCTTGGCCCGATCATAACATCTAAAAGCCCGTTTTTAGCACGCTCAAACTGATCCGAACGCTCACCTGCAGACATCCGGGAATTCAGGATCGATACCCGGTCCCCGAAATGATTGTAAAAACGCAGTACTGTCTGGAACGTCAGTGCAATTTCCGGAATCAGCACAATGGCCTGTTTCCCGGATTTTACCACTGATTCAATAATTTCCATATATACTTCCGTCTTGCCGCTGCCAGTGACGCCGTGGATCAGGCAGGGGCGCAGATCTCCCTGCTGCCAGCCTGCCAGAATGTCATCTGCAATGCGCTGCTGTGTCGCATTTAATGCCACTACACTCCCCTGCTTTTTCATCCGGTCCAGAGGATTTCTCCAGTTTCGGATCGTCTCCACACGGATCAGCTCCCGCTCCTGCATGGCACGGATCACTGATGCTGTAATATTCAGCTTCTCCCGTACGGTCTCATAAGGCAGCGGAGACTGTGCGAGCAATGCTTCCAGAAGCCGCGCCCGTGCAGTCTGATGCTTCCGCTGCAGTTCTCCAAGCAGTGCACGCGCAGTAGCGGTATCTGGTTTCAGCCAGATCATCCGTTTTTCTTTCTCCGCGGTCTTTTGTTTCACCGGGATCACCGTTTTCAACGCCTGATTCATAGTTCCGCCAAAATTTTCACGGATCCATGCGGCCAGTGCGATCAACTGTCCCTCGATGGGAATCTGGTCTCGCAGCACCCGGCGGATAGGTTTGATTCGTTCCGGCTCAAATTCTGCCCGATCAGTAAGCTCTACCACATACCCTTTCATCGTTCGATTTCCGCGGCCGAAAGGAATCTCCACCGGTGTCCCCGGATGGACTTGTTCCTTTAGTTCCGCCGGAATCCGGTACTGAAAGGTTCGGTCCAGTTTCTCATGTGAAATGTCTATAATAATGTTTGCATACAATATATTTTTATCTGTCATGTAATTATTCCATTCGTAATCTTGCCATTTTTCTGAATTGCCTTGGCAATAATTGCATTTTACCAAACCTTGCACTTCATGGCAAGTTTCCGATCATCCATGGGATATTTTTGCCCCTGAACTTCCTGATATGTCTCATGCCCTTTTCCTGCAATTACCACGATATCACCGGGTTTTGCATGAGAAATCCCGTAGGCAATGGCTTCTTTCCTGTCAGGTATCCGTCCATATTTTCCTTTTGCTGCTTCCAGACCGCAGCAGATTTCATCCGCAATTTTTTCCGGATCTTCCTCCCGCGGATTATCTGTCGTCACCACAACTAGGTCTGCCAGCCGTCCTGCCACTTCTCCCATCTGAAATCTGCGTTCTGCTGCCCGGTTTCCGCCACATCCAAAGATGCAGATGATCCGCCCCGGATGATAATCCTGCAGCGTAGTAAGAAGTGCCTCCAATGCCATGGCATTATGCGCATAATCCACCATGACGATAAACCTGGGAGACACCGGAAGCATCTCAATACGCCCCGGAACCTGAATGGTATGCAGCACCTGGTCAACGACCTCCCGCGATATTCCATACTGTTCAGCCACAGCAATGGCTGCCAGTGAATTGTATATGGAAAATTTGCCCGGTGCATTTACGACCACTTTCTGTTTTTCTGCCGAAACTTTTTTCTCCTTCCGGTACTTCATTTTCAAATGTCTGCTCAGCTCATACTGCACAGCCAGACGGTTGCTGCCTCGCAAAAGTTTTGGATGTAAGGCCTGATAATCTGCCTGCCCGGAAAAACCATACGTAATTATCTGATTGAAACTTCCACCACGCTGCATCTCCTGCCAATATGGATCATCCTGATTAAAAATCCCAGTGCGGCATTGGCAAAAAAGTTTGCGCTTGCATGCCATGTATTCTGCAAAATCTGCATGTTCTCCGGCTCCGATGTGATCCTCTCTCAGATTGGTAAAAACAGCAATGTCAAACGTGATCCCATCCACTCGATGAAGTTTTAACGCCTGGGAAGACACTTCCATGACCACATGCGTGCAACCGTTGTCTGCCATTTTTCGCAATATTTCATACAATTCATAAGATTCCGGTGTGGTATGAGTACTCTCTTTCTGCCAGGAGCCGTAACAAACTTCAATGGTCCCAATGAGCCCGCTCTCAAATCCGGCCGCCACAAACATTTTCCAGATCATCCAGACTGTCGTGGTCTTGCCCTTTGTACCGGTCACGCCAATGATTTTTAATTTTTCCTGTGGATTATCAAACCATTGCCGGGAAACGGAAGCTAATGCAGCCCGTGTATCAGCCACTTCCAATACACAGGCAGTGCAGATTTTATCTATCTGCCCCTTTTCCATGGCTCCCGCTTCTGTCAGAATCACCACTGCCCCACGCTCTGCTGCCTCCCTGATAAATGTATGCCCATCCTGCCGGTTTCCACGGATACAGACAAATAATGCTCCTTCTTCTACTTTTCTGCTGTCACAGGTCACCTTGCTTACTTCCTCTGGCAATTCTCCCTGAATGCATCGGAATGTGACATCCTGCAACAGTTTTTCCGTCTGCCGCATACCATCTCAACCCCTGATTTACCGTTGTATTTAGCATATGTAACTTCATTATCTTCTGTGCCACAAAAGACATTTTTTGCAGTCTTTGCCCTTGCATTCCGATTGTTTTTCTCTATGTTAAACAATGTCTGAATTGTCACACAAAAGCACAGACTAAACGGTCAAATTCCCACACATGGAACGGCAAGTGGCTATTGAATTTTGTAACTTCATAGTATATGATATTTAGGAGATAAAGAATGCATTTATTGCATTACAATATATACAATTAAGGAGGAGCCCTATGAGACATTTAATGAGCCCGTTGGATTTATCCGTAGAAGAAACAGATAAATTGCTCAATCTCGCGAACGATAT
>CAKREL010000058.1 GCA_934317205.1 uncultured Eubacterium sp. | reverse complement strand
TGTACTTCTTATGCATTCGTAAGACATGATGCAGCAGGTGCAACACTTTGTATCCCGACAGCTTTCTGTTCTTATACAGGTGAGGCACTGGATCAGAAGACACCGTTACTTCGTTCCATGCAGGCAATCAACACACAGTCCTTACGTTTACTGAGATTATTTGGAAATACAACTTCCAAGAAAGTCACTCCATCTGTTGGTTCTGAGCAGGAGTATTTTCTGGTAGATAAAGAAAAATATTTAAGAAGAAAAGACCTGATCTATACCGGTCGTACTTTATTTGGCTCCATGCCGGCGAAAGGACAGGAGATGGATGACCATTACTTTGGAAGTATCCGCCCGCGTATCGCTGCATTTATGAAAGATGTAAATAAAGAACTGTGGAAGCTGGGTGTTCCGGCCAAGACACAGCATAATGAGGTTGCTCCGGCACAGCATGAGCTGGCACCAATTTATGAGACATGCAACCTTGCACTGGATCACAATCATCTGGTAATGGAAGTGCTGAAAAAGAAAGCAAATGAGCATGGCCTTCAGTGTCTGCTTCACGAGAAACCATTTGACGGTGTCAATGGTTCTGGTAAACATAATAACTGGTCTATCACAACGGATGATGGTATCAACCTGTTAGAACCGGGCAAAACACCGCATGAGAACATTCAGTTCCTTCTTGTACTTGCCTGCATCCTGAAAGCAGTAGATGATCATGCAGATCTTCTTCGCTGGTCTGCAGCAGATGTTGGAAATGATCACAGACTTGGAGCAAACGAGGCACCACCAGCAATCATCTCTGTATTCCTTGGCGAGCAGCTTGATGATGTGATCACACAGCTGATCAGCACAGGTTCTGCAACACACTCCTTGAAAGGTGGTGTATTACAGACAGGTGTAGATTCTCTGCCGGATCTTGCAAAAGATGCAACAGACCGAAACAGAACATCACCGTTTGCATTTACAGGAAACAAATTTGAGTTCCGTATGGTTGGTTCTCAGGATTCCATTTCTGCGCCAAACGTTGTATTAAATACCATTGTTGCGGAAGCTTTTGAAGAAGTTTGCGATGAACTGGAAAAAGCAGAAGATGTAAAAGAAAAAGCACATGATCTGATCAAGAAATATCTGACAGAGCATCAGAGAATCATCTTCAATGGCGATGGATATTCTGATGCATGGGTAGAAGAGGCAGAGCGCAGAGGATTACCAAATATCAGATCCATGGTAGATGCAATCCCGGCACTGACTACAGAAAAGTCAGTAGATATGTTTGAAAAATTCGGCGTATTTACAAAAGCAGAGTTAGAGTCACGTGAAGAGATTCAGTATGAAATTTATGCAAAAGAGATTAATATCGAAGCAAGAGCGATGATCAACATTACAAGCAAGACATTGATCCCGTCCGTTATCAAATATATCACTTCTCTGGCAGAGTCTATTAATGCAGTAAAAGCTGCATGTGATTGTGATATCAGCGTTCAGACAGAATTATTACAGGAGGCATCCGCATTATTATCTGATACAAAAGTTGCTCTGGCAAAACTGGAAGATGTAACAGATAAAGGTCTGACCATGGATGATGGCGCAGAGCGTGCTGCTTACTACCGTGATGAAGTTACGACTGCTATGGCAGAACTTCGTTCTCCGATTGACAAGCTTGAGATTATCGTTGATAAAAAAGTATGGCCGATGCCATCTTACGGCGATCTTATTTTTGAAGTTTAAAAAACGGTATTATCTAATCCCCTTAGTTAGTATATACATCAAACGAAAAAGAACCGGAAGAAATTCCGGTTCTTTTTCTGCGTATAAAAAGCGCATGGACGCTCTGTATTGTGTTGTAAATTGTGGTTTGCAGAGATATCAGGGCTAACTGTAACGTTAGATACGTCGGATTCCTCTGTCGGTAAATTCTATCAGACGCTCTTTGTAAAGATGTCCGACAGCACGTTTGAATGCATTTTTGCTCATATGAGCTTCTCTTTTGATGATCTCCGGCGAAGCTTTGTCATTGAATGGGAGGACGCCGCCGTATTCATCAATGATGCGTAATACTTCTTCTGCATCGGTATTCATCTGTACATAAGCTTTGGCGCGCACAGTCAGATCCAGTTTTCCGTCCGGTTTGCGGTTCGTAACGTTTGCCTGGATGATATCACCGATTTTTAATGCAGTTGTATTTTCAAATGCCGGGATACGCGCGGAGTATTTGTCGTCTACGGCAACAAAGGTACCGAAATTTTCACTGAATTCGTATACGCGTCCGGTCACGGTGTCTCCTTTTTTGTATGGAGAATCCGTGGAGAGCAAATGATAAATGCCTTCCATTGTAGCACAGAGACGATTACTTTTATCAATATAAAGTGTGACAAGTACCTCATCGCCTTCGTTTACCTTACGTAGCTGTTCCTTAAATGGAAGCAAAAGATCTTTCTCCAGTCCCCAGTCAAGAAATGCACCGATTGAAGTTACCTGAAGAACCTTTAAAACTGCGAAACCGCCCAGAGTCAGCTTTGGTTCGTTTGTAGTGGCGATCAGGCGATCTTTGGAGTCTTTATATAAGAAGACTTCCAGGTTGTCATGCAGCTTTGTTCCTTCTGGAACCTGCTTGGCCGGGAGCAGTACACGGGTTTCGCTGTCCTGCTGTTCTGCCAGGTAAATACCAAAGTCTACCTGTTTTACTACGGTAAGTGTTTGTTTTTCTCCTAATTTCATATGGTGTGTTCCGTCCTTTCTGATTGTATATAAGCAGGGAATTCCCTTAAGTTTGTTAAATGGTATTTTGTAATTCTACGATAGCATATGGTTTGCCATCAGCATCATTGAGGGATACTTTCAGTATGTCCTCTTCCTGATGATATAATGGATAAATGGTATCACCATATATAGCTGAATTGCGATATTCCACTCGAAGTTGTCGTACGGTAAAATTATCCGGCAGACATTCCATCGCCATGGGAACATATCGTTCATTGTTGACATGATTATTGGAATCAATATCATACTTGCGAACCTGAATCGGGGGAAGGCTGATTCCCTCTGTGACAGGATTGATTTTCCTGGATGCTTCTTTCATTGGAATTGCCGGTTCACAGGAGTAGAGATCGCTAATTTCTTTTGGAATACGTTCCGGATGCCCGGTTTTGATATTCATGTAAATCCAGTTTGTATTAGAATAAGCCAGGATATTTCCGCTGGCATCTTCCATTTTGAAATTACGGTATCCGAAAAAGGCTTTCCAGCCATGTGCCCATGTGCTGATCGTGATTTCTTCACCAAATCTTGGATAGCGGTTGATAATGATCTGCCAGGAAGAAAGAATCCAGGCATATCCCTGCGCTGTCATAATTTCAATACCCTGTCCGATGGAATCTGAATGGAACGTGCTACAGTCCTGAAAATAATTGATGATAGAAGGCAGTGTCATGTTAAGATGACTGTCCACTTCACTGAATCTGACGCGACTCTTAAACTGATACATGAAAATCGTCCTCCTTAAAACATTATTCCATATACAGAATCGTACACTTTTAGTTAACAAAAAAGCACCATTTACATGGTGCTTTTTAACAGCTGGCCCACAAGGATTCGAACCTTGAAATGACGGAGTCAGAGTCCGTTGCCTTACCATTTGGCGATGGGCCATTACTTGTCGATGAGGTTTTGATTTGTTTTCCTCATGTCCTGTCGACAAGTGTTATTATAGGGCAAGTTACCAAGGATTGCAAGCCCTTTTTTGAAAAAACTGCGTTTGAATTTTTGACTTATTTCGTGCAATAATCTGACACTTTGGTGACGAGGTGAAAGTGTGCGAAAATGAAATGCTAAAAAATGATTTCACCGTCAACGATGCCGAATTCCTCCAAATCTTCTGAATCCATGATAGCACGCCCACTGGTTGCTTCTGTAATCTCAGCACAAAAATCAGTGAATTTTTCTTCTGGAATCATCAAATCCAGAGTGACATTGTCGGTATATTGCGTATCCAGAGTGAAAATCTGGTTCTGTGCAACCAGATATTGGAGTTTCCCGATGCCATTATAATCTGTAGTTACATGTAATTTATGACCAAACTGCTTTTCTATGATGGTGCTTGCGGCAAGTCCGGCCTGTGTAGCTGCCTGATAGGCACGCACCAGCCCACCGGTTCCAAGCAGAGTACCACCGAAATAGCGGGTGACAACGACGATACAGTTGTGGATTTCTTCACGGAGTAAGACGTCCAAAATTGGTCGTCCTGCGGTACCGGAAGGTTCTCCGTCATCACTGCAGCGTGTACATTCATTCTTTTTTCCTATTGTATAGGCATAACAGTTGTGACGTGCGTCCCAGTATTCTTTTTTTATCTTGTTTAAAAAGGCGACGGCTTCTTCTTCTGAACTGACAGGAAGTGTATTGGCAATGAAACGGGATTTTTTCTCTTCAATCTCACCCTGACCGGCCTCATACAATACTTTATAACTCATAATTGTCCTCTCTTTCATGCAAGCATGATCTACATTTTTAGTGTTCATTCATGCAAGCATGATTCACACTTTTTTGCAAATCTGCATGGCTCTGAATAAATATGTCTATATTCAGAGCCATCTCGATTCCGCGCTGCTTCATCTCGATGTGGCTTCTCGCCAAATAGATTTGCTGCAAAATGTGTTCATTCATGCAAGCATGATTCACACTTTTTTTGCAAATCTGCATGGCTCTGAATATAGACAGTATATCGCATTAATGGTAAGATAGGCAATATAAGATTTATCTCAGTCGAGAAGACTCCCACTGTAAGTGGTGAGTAATAACAAGTCTTTCTCAGTGGGAGTACAATCTCCGACTGAGATAAACGCTCCGCGAGAATGTGCAGTGATTCTGAGAAGAATATGTCAGCTTTCGCTGACCAGAATCACGCACCAAGTCTCACGTGCGTTCGACTTGAATTCAGTATTGGAGGGAATATATGAATTATGGAAGGAAGCAGGCTGCGCGAAAGCGTTGGGAACTGACATCCAGTGGTACGGTGATGCGGCGAAAAGTTAAATCACTGACATTATTGATCATATTACTTGTATTGGTGCTAGGATTAAGTTATGGCGGTTACCGTGGATATCAATATGTAGAGCGTATGATCTCAGAGGCACCGGATATTGATAAAATTGATGCGACGCCATCCGGATATATGTCTACGGTGTTGGATGCGGATGGAAATGTGACAGCACAGCTGGTTGGAACCGGATCGAATCGTGTATATGTGTCCTTAGATGAAATTCCGAAAGAGTTGCAGTACGCTTTTGTAGCCATTGAGGATGAGCGTTTTTATGATCACAACGGAATTGATCTGCGGGGAATTGTCCGGGCAGTTGCGAAAGGGGTGACCACCGGACATTTTTCAGAAGGTGCAAGCACGATCACACAGCAGTTGTTAAAAAATAATGTCTTTGAAGGATGGACAACAGAGAATTCTTCGCAACGCGTGAAACGAAAACTGCAGGAGCAGTATCTGGCCATAGAACTGGAGAAAAAAGTATCTAAGGACTGGATTATGGAAAATTATCTGAATACCATCAATCTGGGACAGAATACATTGGGAGTGCAGGCAGCCTCACGACGTTATTTTGGCAAGAATGTATCGGAACTTAATCTGTCTGAGTGTGCCGTGATTGCAGGAATCACACAAAATCCATCTAAGTATAATCCGATTTCACATCCGGAAGACAATGCAGTGCGTCGGGAAAAAGTGCTGAAGAATATGAAAAATCAGGGATATATCGATGAGGCACAGTATGAGGCTGCGTTGGCGGATGACGTGTATGACAGAATCCAGGAGACAAATACAAAATGGCAGAACAGTGACAGTAATGTCACCTCTTATTTTGTAGATTCTCTGACAGATGAGATCATAGATGATCTGCAGGAAGAGCTCGGATATTCTGAGGCGCAGGCGTATAAGGCACTTTACAGCGGTGGACTGACCATTTATTCCACACAGGATCCAAATATCCAGGAAGTTTGTGATGCACAGGTGAATAATGACAGCAACTATGATATCCGCAGAAAGATTTCATTTTCCTATGCATTATCAATACAGCAGACGGATGGATCAGTAGAGCATTTCAGTGAGCAGAGCCTGCTGTCTTATTATAAGAAACAATACAGTAGTTACAATCTGAATTATACATCAGAATCAGATGCCCAGGATGCAATTGACGAGTACCGCGACGCTCTCCTGAAGGACGGCGGTATTGTACTGGGAGAAAATGTGACATTCACAGTGCAGCCGCAGGCTTCTGTGACGATTATTGACCAGAGTACAGGACAGGTGAAAGCACTGGTTGGCGGCCGTGGGGAAAAGACAGCCAGCAAGACACTGAACCGTGCTTCCGGTGTGACCCGTCAGCCGGGATCTACTTTTAAAATTCTGACAGCCTACGCACCTGCACTGGAGAATGGAAAATATACATTGGCAACTGCCGTACTGGATGAGCCGATCACTTACAAGTCTGGTCAGACGGTGCACAATGCAGATGGAAAATATCGTGGTTATACAAGCATCCGGGAGGCAATTCAGAATTCTGTCAATGTGGTAGCTATTAAGACGGTAGAAGATATCACACCGCAGGCGGGCTATGAGATGGCGAAGAAGTTTGGCATATCGACATTGACGAAAGAAGATGCAGTGGAATCACTCCCGCTTGGAGTTGGAAGTGTCAGCAATCTGGAACTGGCAGCAGCGTTTGAGGTTATGCCGAATCAGGGCATTTATAAAGAGCCAGTATTATATACGAAGATTCTGGATCAGGATGGGAATGTGCTTTTGGAGAAGAAACCGAAAAAGCATACAGTGATCAAAGACAGCACAGCATTTTTGCTGACATCTGCGATGGAGGATGTTGTAAAAAAAGGAAGTGGAAAGCTTGCTGATTTTCAGACCATGCCAATTGCCGGAAAAACCGGTACAGCAGGAACGACAGAAGCAGCCAGAGATGCATGGTTTGCGGGATATACACCTTATTATACCTGTGTTGTATGGTGTGGTTATGACGATTATTCTGAACTAGAATCCAACCGTTCACCGAAAATACTCTGGCGCAGCATTATGAAGAGTCTGCACGAAGGTCTGGAATACAAAGACTTTGAGCGGCCGGATGATGTTGTGGAGAGCAGTGTGTGTCAGACTTCCGGGAAACTTGCGATGAAGGGAGTTTGCCCAAATGTCATTACAGAATATTTTGAAGAAGGCACAGAACCTTCTGAAAAATGTGATCTGCATCAGACTGCGGTAATCTGTAAAGATTCCGGTCTGCTGGCAGGAGATTACTGCCCGGAGAGCAGCAAAGAGACAAAAACATTTACAAAAGGTGCTTTTGGAGAGGATAAAATGCCAACAGAAGCATGTAATGTGCATACAGGAGAGGGAATGCTGAATCAGATTCTGAATGCAGTGACATCTGCTGTGGGACAGGCAAATTCAGATACAGAATAAAATCCGCAGAATTAGAAAAATGAAAAGGAGAAGCAGAATTGTTACAATTTTGTTTCTCCTTTTTGTAATGTGAAAAAAACATAAAATATACTCATGAAAAGGTGTTTCTACTTGACAGTAAAAAATACAGTTGTTATAATTACAAACGCTGAATGTAACAAAAATGTAATAATTGAAATAAAAAGTAACATATTAAAAATTAAAAATGATTGTGAGGAAAAGATTAATGAAATTCAGAAATAAAAAAATAACTGCCTGTCTGCTGTTAAGTACACTGATGTTGACTCTTGGAGCCGGCAATGTGCAGGCTGCACCAGCTGATCTGTCTGCTGTAGCAGCACCTTTTTCCGGTGTATCATTACTGGTTGCACAGGCAAATGTGCAGAATGAAGTGGCAGATGCGCAGGCATCTTTGAACCTTGGTGTTGCCCAGGTAGACAATTATCTGAACATTCGGGAGAGTACATCTACAGACAGCAATGTGGTTGGAATTATGAAAAAAAATGCGGTTGCTGAAATTACCGGTGAACAGGATGGCTGGTATCAGATTTCATCCGGTTCTATTACAGGATATGTCAAAGCAGAATTTTTGACAGTTGGTGATCAGGCATTGCTTGATTCTGTAAAAAGCAGAAAAGCACAGATCAACACAGAGACATTAAAAGTCCGCAGTGAGGCATCCACAGATGCTTCTGTTGTGACATTAGTTGGACAGGATGAACAGCTTACTGTAACAGATGAGCAGACACCGGGGTGGGTCAAAGTCCAGACTCCGGACGGAGAGGGATATATATCTACTGATTATGCAACAGTAGCGGATACCTATGAGTATGCGGAAAAACCGCAGGCATCATCTTCTGAATCCGGATCTGGAAGTTCTGTCACAAGTTATGCGTTACAGTTTCTTGGAAATCCATATGTGTGGGGTGGTACGAGCCTGACAAATGGTGTAGATTGTTCCGGATTTGTAATGCAGGTGTATGCACATTACGGAATATCTCTGCCGCATTCTTCTTCAGCATTGCGCGGTGTAGGACGTTCTGTAAGTTATTCAGAGGCACAGCCTGGCGATATTATCTGCTATAGCGGACACGTTGGCATTTACATCGGTGGCGGACAGCTTGTGCATGCAAGCAATCCGCGGGATGGCATTAAAGTGTCTTCTGCTACTTACAAGAAAATTCTCGCTGTACGCCGTGTTATGTAGTGGAATCTGCAGTGTAAATAAGATTTTAAGTTGTCCCATTAATTCTTTCATAAAAATGAATTATACTTGACGTATGGATACAATTATTGTATAAAGATTCAATGGAGAATTATTCCTGAAATAAGAAAATAGAAATGGGACAAAATGAGTAGTAGAAAAGAACTGGCAGGTGTGCGGATTGATATCTGCAGTCTGCGGGAAGCACTTCATAGAATAGAACATTATGTAAAATCACAGGGGCTGCATGCAGTGGAATCTGTTTCCATGAAAACAATTGTGACAGCCGGCGAGGACGAAGGTGTGCGCCAGTGCCTGGATGATATGGATCTCGTCATTCCTTCTGATAAGGAAATTCTGATGGAACTTGGCGTGACGTCGCGCCAGTGGCTGGATGAGGCGAGGGAACACCGTTTTGCTTATGAAGCATTACGAATAGTGGCCAGAGAACGTCACAGTATTTATTTGCTGACGGAGAAACGTGCCCAGGTAGACATGCTTTGCCAATTTATGGAAGACTCTTTTGGCAGTGACAACGTTATTTGTGGAGATGCTGTCTGGGAGGAATGCGAAGGCGATACAGAGCGTATTGTAAATGAAATAAATGCAGTAGCTCCGCATATGTTGCTTGTTATGTTGCCGACACCAATGCAGGAACTGTTTTTGACGGAGCATCGAAAGATGTTGAATATCAGATTGTGGTTTGGTATTGGCACGGAGAATACATTTGCTGAAACAAAACCAAGACCAGTAGGAATCATGCGTAAATTACTGGCACATCGCAAGATGAAACGTCAGATCCAGTCAAGCAAAGAAGATATGTAGATATAGTATCTGACATTGCTGTCGGGCAGATAGAGAAGGCGACATGATAAGGGGGATGCTTATGAAAAAGAAAATACAGAGCAGATGGCTCCAGGATGTTTTTTTTATGGTTGTGGGAACCGTGATCATTGCATTGGCAGTCAAATGCGTATTTGAACCATTGGATATGGTAACCGGAGGGTTTTCCGGTCTTGCGATTCTGATCAAAGCTCTGACCGCTCATGTGGTAGATGGCGGAATTCCGCTTGGTGTCACATCATTTGTGCTGAATGTACCGATTTTTATCTGGGCTTTTTTAAAAAAAGGAAAAGAATTTGCCGGAAAATCTTTTGCGGCAATGATTTTACTGTCTATATGGCTGTCAGTGATACCGGCCTGGGATCTGTCACAGCAGGATATGGTCATCGGCTGTCTGTTTGGAGGCGGTCTGATGGGACTTGGAGTCGGCTTGGTACTTCGGGCACATTGTACTACGGGAGGAACGGATATGCTGGCGGCGTTACTTCATATCCGCCTGAAGCAGTATTCACTCATTCAGATCATGCAGGTGATCGATGCACTGATCGTGATCGCAGGTCTGTATCTGTTTGGATTGAAAAATGCGCTTTATGCGATATTTGCAATATTTATCATGATGAAGGTCTCAGATGTTACAGTAGAAGGTATGAATATGTCCCGTGCAGTATATATTATATCTGATAAATCAGATGAGATCGCGCAGGCACTGATGACAGAACTTGACAGAGGAGTAACCGGACTGAGTGCAAAAGGAATGTATACACACAAAGAACGCTGTATGCTGCTTTGCGTTGCTTCGAAAAAGCAGATGGTATATCTGAAGGAAACTGCCATGCAGATTGATCCCGAGGCATTTCTGATTATTTGTGATGCAAGGGAAGTGTGGGGTGTAGGATTCCAGTCATATGAAGACAAAATGTGAACAAAATATAAAAATTGGGGAAATGCATAAAAAAAATTGCATTTCCTCTTTACTTTTTTGGGGCTTTTGTCTTAAAATAGAGATGTGTATAAAAAATATAGGTAAAAAAGAGAATTAGTTATTGTGAATGTTGTATAAAAATGTGCAGGGGGTCTTTTCATTATGATTTCGAATCAGATATTGCAAAATACAATTGATGGATTAAAAAATATTACAAGGATAGACTTGTGTATCATTGATACAGAAGGGAAAATCCTTGCGACTACATTTTCAGAGGCAGACCGTTATGTAGGATCTGCGATGGCACTGGTAGATTCACCGGCAGACAGCCAGGTAGTATCCGGATGTCAGTTTTTTAAGGTATTTGATGAACACCAGCTGGAGTACATTTTGCTGGCCAATGGTGACAGCGACGATGTATATATGATTGGAAAGATTGCAAGTTTCCAGATTCAGAATCTTCTGGTAGCTTACAAAGAACGTTTTGATAAAGACAACTTTATCAAGAATCTGTTGCTGGATAATCTGCTTCTGGTAGATATTTACAATCGTGCCAAAAAACTGCATATTGAAACTGATGTGCGAAGAGTGGTATATATAGTAGAGACCAATCGTGACAAAGAAGGAAATGAGTTAGAAAAGGTACGTAGTATCTTTGAAGGAAAAAATAAAGATTTTGTAACTGCGGTAGATGAAAAAAATATTATCGTAGTAAAGGAAGTGGAAGGATCTGACAGTGCAAATGATCTGAATAAGACAGCAGAAGTGATCCTTGGACTGTTTAAAGGAGAAGCAGATGTGCATATCGCATATGGCACTGTGGTTAATGAGATCAAAGAAGTGTCCAGATCCTATAAGGAAGCACGTATGGCACTGGACGTAGGAAAGATATTCTTTGAGGAGCGCAATATCATCGCATATTCTGCATTAGGAATTGGACGTCTGATCTATCAGCTGCCATTACCATTGTGCAAGATGTTTATCAAAGAAATCTTTGGCGGCAAATCTCCGGATGACTTTGATGAAGAGACACTGACCACGATCAATAAGTTCTTTGAGAACAGTCTGAATGTATCTGAGACATCACGTCAGTTATACATTCACCGAAACACTCTGGTATACCGGTTGGATAAACTCCAGAAGAGTACGGGGCTTGATCTGAGAGTGTTTGAAGATGCTATTACATTTAAAATTGCACTGATGGTTGTAAAATATATGAAATATATGGAAACATTAGATTATTAATTGCTAAGTGTTTGGGGGCACAAAAGAACAGTTTCGTGCCCCCATTTTATGCCAGAAAACATAGTAAGTTAAAGGAGGATAAAATGATTACATTAAAAGACGTAAGCAAGTCTTATGTAGAAGGTGTACCTGCATTGGCTGATGTCAATATACAGATAGATGAAGGAGAGTTTGTATTTGTAGTTGGAGACAGTGGATCTGGTAAATCTACACTGATCAAACTGTTATTGAAGGAATTGGAACCGACTTCGGGTACCATTGTGATCAATGATAAAGTTCTGTCACAGATTCCCCACCGCCATGTTCCGAAATTCCGTAGAAATATCGGTTGTGTGTTCCAGGATTTCCGTCTGTTAAAAGACAGAAATGTGTATGAAAATGTTGCATTTGCGCAGCGGGTTATCTCAGCACCGAACCGTTCCATCAAAGAAAGAGTGCCAAAAATGCTTTCACTGGTAGGGCTGGCTGCAAAATATAAATCAAAACCAAATCAGTTGTCCGGTGGTGAGCAGCAGCGTGTAGCTATTGCGAGAGCATTGATCAATGAGCCGAAGATCTTGCTGGCTGATGAGCCGACTGGTAACCTGGATGCAAACAATGCATGGGAGATCATGAAATTACTGGATGAGATCAACAAGCGTGGCACGACGGTTCTGGTAGTCAGCCACAATATGGAAATTGTAGAAGCAATGAAGAAACGTGTTATCACATTGCAGCAGGGGCATGTGGTAAGTGATGTACAGATGGGTGGTGCAGACGATGAAAATTAGTACATTAGGATATACGATCAAGCAGGGTATTAAAAATATCTGGACCAATAAAATGTTCTCTATCGCATCAATTGCAACCATGGCTGCATGTATTTTTATGTTTGGTATGTTTTATTCCATCGTAGTTAACTTTCAGCATGTGGTAAAAGATGTGGAATCCAGTGTGGCTATCACTGTATTTTTTGATGAGGGAACCACGCAGGATCAGATTGATGAAATCGGACAGAAGATTGCAATGCGTCCGGAAGTATCAAGCTTTAATTATGTGTCGGCGGATGAAGCATGGGAAGAATACAAATTGGAATATTTTGACGGAGATGAAGCTGCAGCAGCAAGCTTTGGTTCCGATAACCCGCTGTCCGATAAAGCAAACTATGAGATTTACATGGAAGATATTTCACAGCAGAGCAGTCTGGTATCTTATCTGGAAGGACAGGATCATATCAGCAAGGTTCGTCAGTCTGAGATGGTTGCAAATACATTGACTGATTTTAATAAACTGGTAAGTATCGTATCCGCAGTTATTATTATTATTTTAATCTGTGTTGCAGTATTCCTGATCAGCAATACTGTTCGTACAGGTATTGCAGTCCGTAAAGAAGAAATCGGTATCATGAAAATGATCGGGGCGACGGATTTCTTTGTTCGTTCGCCATTTATTGTCGAAGGTATTCTGATCGGTGCAATCGGAGCAATCATTCCGTTATGCATTTTGTATGCAATGTATGGAAAAATCATTGCCTATGTAGCAAACAGATTTGGCTTCCTGAATAATTTACTGACATTCCTTCCGGCACAGTCTGTATTCCAGATTCTGGTTCCGGTAGGACTGATTCTTGGTATTGGTATTGGATACATAGGAAGTCGTGCAACCGTTCATAAGCATATCAACGTATGATGTTGAACAGCAGAAGAATCATTATGTAATCAGATACAGCAGAAAAAGAGTAATAGGGAGATTTGATGATGAAAAGAAGAATCAGGCAAATCACAGGATTGATCATGGCGGCGACACTTCTTGCAACAGCAGCGGGAAGTGCCGGCGCTTCTGCTGCTTCCGGGAGTATTTCTGATGTCCGCGAGAGAAAGAGCCAGCTGGAAAATGACCTGAAGGATGCCAAGACACTGATCAGTCAGTTACAGGGACAGCAGGGAGATGTGCAGGCAGCGATCAGTGAGCTGGATGCTAAGCTGTCAGTCATCTCAGAAAAGATAGATGATCTGGAAGCACAGACAGAAGAAAAAAATAAAGAGTTGGCAGATTCGGAAGCACAGCTTGCGACAGCGCAGGAAAATGAGGCAGAACAGTATGAAAGCATGAAAGGGCGCATACGTTATATGTATCAGAACTCCGGAATGAACTATCTGGAAGCACTTCTGGAAGCAGGAAGTTTTGCAGAGTTGTTGAAAAAGGTAGAATATATGTCCTCTTTAATGACATATGACAGAGCAAAACTGTCAGAATATCAGCAATTGCAGGCAGAAATTCAGAATGCAGAAGAGATAATCAGGCAGGATAAAGCAGAACTAGAGGCACTTCAGTCCCAGCTGGAAGAAGAGCAGCAGGCAGTAAATCTGCTGATGCAGGAGAAGGAGCAGCAATTGTCCGGAATCCGTCAGGGGCTTTCAGAAGCAGAAGAGAGTGCACAGGAATATGAACAGAAAATTGCAGCGGAAAATCAGTTGATACAAGATATGCTGGCCGCAGAAGAGGCAGCCAGAAAAGCAGAAGAAGCAAGAAAGCAGCAGGAGGAACAGAAACGACAGGAAGAACTGAAAAAACAGCAGGAAGCTGCAAATAATAGCAGCAATAGCACTAATTCTGGCAGCAGTTCCGGATCTGCTTCAAATTCCAGTTCAGGTTCTTCAAATGTAAATACAAATAATTCCTATACAGGAGGTGTGTTTACCTGGCCATGTCCATCCAGCACAAGAATCACAAGTGGATTTGGCAAAAGAAATTCACCGACGGCAGGAGCATCTAGTTATCATCAGGGCTATGATATCGGGGCTTCATCAGGAGCTGCAATTGTGGCAGCGGCAGACGGTATTGTGACGATCACAGGATACAGCAGCGTACTCGGTAATTATGTGATTTTAAGTCATGGTGGCGGACTATTTACGATTTATGAACACTGCTCTTCGGTTCTTGTTTCGAAGGGACAGAGTGTAAGTCGGGGATCTACTATTGCAAAAGTTGGAAGCACTGGCATTTCTACCGGCCCGCATTTACATTTTGGGGTACAATTAAATGGAAAATATGTAGACCCTGGTAATTATCTGTAAGAAGGAGTATTAGAACATGAATCACGAGGAACAGGAAATTTTGACAGCAGACATGGAGCATACTTCTGCTACGGAAGCAGTGAACCAGCCGGAAAAGGCTGGCAACAGAAAAAAGAGAAAACGAAGTGGATTCGGGAAAGGCTTTGTCGCCGGAGCTATCGTGATGGCAGTCATCTGCGGAGGATTATTTGTGATGACTTTTGGTGTGCGTGGATTATCCGCAAGTTCTGATTTGCTGGATAAAAATACGCAGACAAAAATTCAGTCCCTGGCTCAGTATATTCAGTCCAATTATTATGAGGATGTGGATACCGACACATTACAGGAAGGCTTGTATGCAGGTTTATTTGATAAGCTGGATGTGTATTCCCAGTATTATACGGCAGATGAGGCAAAACAGCTTTTTGAATCCAATATATCTGGAACATATTGCGGAATCGGGGCAAGTCTGCAGCAGGATGCGGAGACTAAAACGGTTACAGTCATGCATGTATACGATGGTTCTCCGGCTCAGGAAGGCGGATTGAAAGAAGGCGATGTGATCGTGTCAGCAGATGATTATGAAGCAGCGTCCATGGATCTGAC
>CAKREL010000057.1 GCA_934317205.1 uncultured Eubacterium sp. | reverse complement strand
AGGTAGATAGGGCAGAGGTGGAAGTGTGGTAACACATGGAGCTGACTGTTACTAATCGTTTGAGGGCTTGACCAAAAAGCTGAGAAAAGCGGGGAGTATCATCAGATGCAGACAGGAAAATTTATTTGAGTGGATGCATATAGATGATGCGGAAGATTTGCGAAGCAAATGACATGAGGAAGAAATGAGCAAAGCGAATGGATTCCGAATGACAGCTTTTCGAAGTGAGTGAGAAATTGAATAAAAGAAGCTAAGATCTCAACTGTATGAAGTTTTGAAGGTATATATCATGTACCTTATTCCTCGATAGCTCAATGGTAGAGCACTCGGCTGTTAACCGAGTTGTTGTAGGTTCGAGCCCTACTCGGGGAGTTTTTTCATAAGTAAGTGTTTTCAAAATAAATTTTTCTATATTGACGTATTTATTTGAAAATGGTATAATACAAAAGATTTATTAATTAAATATGGCGACATAGCCAAGTGGTAAGGCAAAGGTCTGCAACACCTCTATCACCAGTTCGAATCTGGTTGTCGCCTCTTATAACCTCAGAAATTTATAATTTCTGAGGTTTTTTATGTTATAGTAAACTTGAAAAAAACCTTTATTGTAAATTGTTTATTTGGTATTATAAAAATAGGAAATAATAAAGTTGAAGATATAAGGAGAAACAGATGAGAAAAAAGACATCGCAAATAAAAAAATATATTGTTGCAACAACTGCTTTTATTATTGCGATGATGATTGGCATTTTAGTATTTTTTGCCGGAGTACAGCAATCTGTGGAAAAAAATTCGCAGAGAACAATGATGAATAATGTAACGCGCCAGAGTGAACATTTACGTAAGATTTTAACTATTCACTATCAATACCTGAATGAAATGGCAAAGGAAATGGGAAAAGATGGGAAATTAATTTCTCAGGATCATCTGGATAAGTTGGTCAGTATTTCTGAATCTACTGAGTTAGAGCGTCTCGCATTGATCGAACCGGATGGAACCGCATATTATGATAATGGTGCGGTAAAAAATGTTTATCACAGACGTTATTTTAAAGAAGCAATGAACGGACAGCAGACATTAAGCGATCCTTTAGAAAGCAGTGTGGATCAGGAAACGAGAGTAGTTCTTGGTGTGCCGATGTATGATACCAATCAAGAGGTGATTGGTATTCTGGGAGGCTCTTATAATGTAACCACATTAAGTCACATATTATTTGATGATTTATTTGATGGGGAAGGCGATACACTTATCGTTAATCATGATGGAAAAATTATTGCATACGAGGATGGAAATGATGAAAAAAAACAGCTTACATATGGTAATAATTTATTTACTTATTATGCAGAAAAAAATGAAAATCAGAAAGATACGCTGAATAAGATCCAGGAAGATTTTAGTGAAAACGAATCGGGATTTATTCGTTTAAGCTTAGATAATACAAATGCAGAGAATTATTATATGACATATACGCCAATAGGAATGAATGACTGGATGCTCTGCTATATCGTTCCGGTTAAAGCAGCACAGAAAACGTATGATTTCATTCAGAAATATGAAGCAATTTTTTTGTTTGTATTCTGCGTGTTAATAGTAATTCTGATTATTTACATTGGATATGAGAATCATCAGGAAAAAGTGAAATTGCTGGCAGTAGCACAGCATGATACACTGACAGGATTATATAACAAAGACTATACACAGAAGTTTATCGAGCAGATTTTACAGCAGGAGAAGGGGCTGCATGGTTTTATTATTCTGGATGTGGATTATTTTAAAAGCGTGAATGACAATTATGGACATATTGTCGGCGATAAAGTCTTAAGTATGCTGGGGAGATTTTTGCAGAATCAGTTTCGGGAAAATGATATCTTAGGACGTATCGGAGGTGATGAATTTGTTATTTTAATGCGGAATATTTCTCAGCGGGAGAATGTAGAACAGAGAATCAACGATTTACTGAAAAAGATTCCGGCGATGAAGATTACAGAAATGGATAATCAGAGTATTACGATCAGTGTGGGTGTGGCACTGGCACCAGAAAGTGGTAATACATTTATAAAACTATACCGACATGCAGATCAGGCTCTGTATGAGACAAAGCGGGCAGGACGAAATGGCTATTCCATTTATAATCCAGAGCAGACAGATCAAAGTACAACAAAATAAAGTGTATTCGACTTGAATTTTGACATTTACATTATAAACTAGTAAAGGCTTCTTTTCGTAGTTTCAACAGGAGCATAACCTTTGGCACAGATAAGAAAGCAGGAAAAGCGTATGAGGAAAAAAAGAAGAAAAAAACAAGCGAAGATTATGTTGCTGTCGATGTGTGTACTGGTAGCATTAGCTATGGGAATCTTCAGCTATGACCAGTATATTCGGGAGGAGATTTCTAAGGAAAGTAGTGAACATCTACTGGCAACGTATGAGCAGGTAAACCGGACATTTACACTATTTGCAGAACGAAACTGGAATGCCTTGTCTGACTGGGACAATGAGCTTCAGAAACTCTCAGATTCAGGAGAGATAACACATAATTGGAAAGAATATGCAGAACGCAAGTCTGCCTGGGCATACAGTGATTTTTATTTGTTTAATGAGAATGATGATTTTATAACGGCAGCAGAACGGAAAGGAACGGCAGATTCTATCAAAAATGTGTTTCAGGAGATGTACGAGACGGAGAAACCAATTGTCTCCAGTTACATAGCAAGCAGTGGCAAGCGGAAAGTTGTTTTTGCCATTCAGATGTCCAAACCGATTGAAATGGATGGTGTGACTTATACAGGGCTGGCGGTCAGTTATGATAATGATAAACTCTCATCCAATATTATGGGAGATATCTATAAAGGAAAAAGTGACTGTTATATCTTAAAACCGGACGGTACGATTCTTTTTTCATTGGAGTCAAAGACGGAAGTGAAGATACATATGTATAATATGATACAGGCACTTAATGATGCGAATGCATTTCAGGGAGATAGCGGGGAGACATTGCAGAAAGATATTTCCGATGAAAAATCCGGAAGTGTATTCTGTACTTATAATAAAAAACAATATTATCTGGTCTATCAGCCGGTTGGAATTGCGGACTGGAGTATTGTGGGAATGGTACAGCAGTCAGTAGTAGATGCCGGAATGCGGAAAGTACAGAATATCACATGCATTATCTTTGCTATATTTGCATGTGGGTTGAGTTTGTTCTTTGCAATTATTGCAGGAAACGAAGTCAGAAAGAAATTTCAAAGAAAAGAAGTGGAAAAAAAGGAACTTGAGTATAAAAAACAGTTGGCAGACGAGCTGTTTTCCGGAATTGGACAGATTGTAGACCGTTTTTCTGTATGCAATTTAAAAACGAATCGTTATGAATATCATGAGCATGTATTGGATCATATGATTTATCCAGAGACAGGAAACTATCAGATGATGGTTGAAACTATTTCCAGAAAATATGTATGTATGACAGAGACGGAAAATGCGAAAATCGGTCAGTTACTTGCACCGGAGTATCTAAACCGCGTCCTGCGAAAAAAAGGTGATATCCTGAAATTTGAATATCGTGGAAGAAATCAGGATGTCTATAAAATAATGAATATTGTACCGATTGAGTGGGATAAAGACGGAACTCTGGTACGTTTTTTGCTAATCACACAGGATAATGGACAGCAGGTGAAGATGAAGAATATTGCAAATACAGATGGCCTGACCGGATTATTTAATGAGCGGTATTTCAGTTCTGTTCTGCGGATCAAAGAGCAGAAAAAGCATCCATTTGTGCTGTTTTACCTGGATCTTGACAGATTTAAACCGGTCAATGATACCTATGGGCATGATATGGGTGATAAGTTGTTAAAAGGTGTGGCCATGCGTCTTTATGATTGTGTCCGCGAAAAGGATTATGCTTTTCGCATCGGTGGCGATGAATTTGCTATTATCGTCAGTGCCAACATGGATGATGAGCAGTGTCAGAAAATGAAGGAGCGCATCATTACAGCTGTCTGTCGTTCTTTTCTCATTGATGGAACGGAACTGTCTGTCGGTTGTAGCTGTGGCTATGCTGTGTATCCGATGGAGGATAACAGCACAGCAGAGATTCGAATTCTGGCAGATCAGCGGATGTATGAAGAAAAAGCGAAAAAACATGCTATGGAAAAAGATCATAATATCAGAAACAAAAAACTGACACAAGCAGTAGAGAAAGTCAGGACAGAAGATAAAAGAACCAGATGATTTTCTTTCGAAAAAAGAACTACACGGAAGGAGAAATCAGATAATCATGAAAATAAAATCCAAAATTATGATTGTTGATGATAATGAATTGAACAGGCAGGTTCTGATGACAATTCTTGGTGATGAATACGAATATGTGCAGGTGGAAAATGGACGTGAAGCAATACATATACTTCAGCAGGATCTCACAATAGATTTGATGCTTTTGGATATCAATATGCCGGAAATGAACGGATTTCAGGTTCTGGAGCGTATGAATACATTTCACTGGATCAATGAAATCCCTGTAATCATAATCTCTTCGGAGGAAAAAAAGGCTGTTATTGAGCGGGCATATATTTTTGGAGCAGAAGACTATATTTGCAGACCGTTTGATGCGTTTAGCACACGGAAGCGTGTACAGAATACGATCAACTTACATGCAAACCAGAAACGGCTGATGCAGATGGTTTCGGATCAGATTTATGAAAAGGAAGAAAACAATAATCTGATGATCGGAATCCTGAGCCATGTTGTTGAATTCCGAAACAGCGAGAGTGGGGAACATGTCATTCAAGTTCGTACGGTAACGGACTTGCTCCTGCATCAGCTGATTAAGAAAACAGATGAGTATGGATTGTCAGAGTCAGATATTGCCATGATTACTACAGCTTCTGCACTGCATGATGTTGGTAAAATCAGCATTCCGGAAAGTATTTTAAATAAGCCGGGAAAATTGACCAAGGAAGAGTTTCAGATCATCAAAACTCATACAACGATCGGTGCGGATATTATCAGACAGATGGCTTCAAAGCGGGAAAAACCACTGCTTCGTTTTGCTTGGGAAATTTGTCGATGGCATCATGAACGCTGGGACGGAAACGGTTATCCGGATGGACTGATCGGTGAGCAGATTCCGATTTCGGCACAGGTAGTGGCATTGGCAGATGTCTATGATGCGCTGACCAGTAAACGGTGTTATAAGGATGCTTATGACCACGAAACTGCCATGGACATGATCCTGAACGGAGAATGTGGTGCATACAATCCATTGCTTTTAAAGTGTATGCATGAAATTGCACCGGAATTAAGAAAAGCAGAACTGTACAGTGAGGAAAATCTTGCTTATCGGTATGAAGCTGATCGACTGGCAAGGGAAATCATGCAGAAGAAAGATTTGCCGCACAACGACCGTGCACAGAGAATATTGGAAGTGATGCAGGAAAAGATTGATTTTTTTGCGTCATTGAAAGGTGGAATCCAATTTGATTATAATTCCATTTCCAAACTGGCAAATGTGGTAAACTGGAACGAACCGCCGCAGTATCGTCATACAGTCATAAATGTTGAAGATACAAACTGTTTTAAATGTCTGAGTCAGAAGGACTACCACCGGCTGAAGAATGCGTTGGATGCAACGACACCGGAGAATCGGGAATTTTCTATGAGTATCATGATGCCGCAAGGGAGTGATTTTGAGTGGTGTGATCTGAGAATTCATTCATTGTGGTCAGAGCAGCATCCGGATCATTATATCGGAGCCGTGGGGCAGTTGATCAGACCGCAGCAGGAAGTGGGAGATCTCCCGGTTCTGGATGACTTTTCAGAAGGAGAACATTTAGAAGGAAAAGCAGTGCAAAATGCGATGAAACAGCTTGAGCAGATTTTTGACTATGTCCGTCTGGTAGATCCGGCAGCCAATGCCGTTTTGGAAGTCGATCAGAAAGGTATCCTGAGGAAAACAGAGCAGCACTGTGCTGCTTTCTGGGATACAGGTGGCAATTGTGCAAACTGTATTTCATTCCGGGCTCTGACACAGAAGACGATGTTGAATAAACTGGAATTTACCAGATCAGATATGTTTTATGTGGTTGCAAAGTATCTGTGTATCAACGGAACGCCATGTGTACTTGAGATGCTTTCCAAAATGAACGAAGGGCGCTGGATCGATACGAATGGAACCAGATTTTTACTGGATAAAAGCCGTGGAGAGCACAGAGAACTGTTTTCAGATCCGTTGACAGGAACTTATTCCAGGCGTTATTTTGAGACATATAGCATCCATATGGAAGGAATGGAATGCGTGGAAATCATCGATGTGGATCAGTTCAAACGGGTAAATGATACGTATGGGCATCCGGCCGGTGATGTGGTGCTGCGGGATATTGCTGCAGCGATCCAATCCTGTATACGGAGCAATGATATTTTGATCCGTTATGGTGGGGATGAGTTTTTGCTGCTTTTCCCAAAAATGACAGAAAAAGATATGGAAGAGAAAAATATCCGGATTAAAAAAGCAGTGGAGGATATTGTGATTACAGAATATCCGGAGTTGCATCTGTCTGTCAGCATTGGTGGTGTCTGTGGTGTGCATCCAATCAGGGAAGCAATCCACCAGGCAGATCAGTTAATGTATGAAAATAAGAGAATGTTGCAAGAGTGAAGATCTATGGAAACAGATTTCATTTAGCTATCATATTTCTCTGATATGATATCTGTATACAGATGAATCGGATAACATACGGGGGAAATAAGATGAATGATACTTTGATACAGAGTTTTTTATCAGTAGCAGCAGAAGGCAGTTTTTGTAAAGCAGCAGAGAAAATCTATATTTCTCAGCCAAATCTGAGCAGAAATATCGCACGTTTGGAAAAGGAATTGGATACGCAGCTTTTTGACAGAAGTGGAAAGCATATTGCGTTGACGGAAGCAGGAAGAATTTATGAGAAGACCTTTAAAAAGATGAAGCAGTGTTTTGCAGAAGCAAAAGAACGTGTGGAACGGTTAAATACTATGGGTCAGGGGTTAATCCGTGTCGGATATGTCAATGGATGGAATATCGGTATATATATGCAGCCGATTCTGCGGGAACTCCGCCTGGAGTATCCGGAAATCAAGATTTCACTTGAGGCTTTTACGATGCAGGAGTTATCTGCACGTTTCCAGATGGGACAGCTGGATTTGATCATTACGTTACAGGATCATGTGGCAAAAATGTATGATACGAAGTCCGTGGTGATTGACAGTGCACAGGAGATGATTCTTTTTTCTTCTATGCTTTTTCGCAGCCGGAAGAAAAACTGGAAACCGGAAGATTTTTGTCAGGAGACATTTTTCGTGCTGACAGATGAGAGGGAGGATATGCAATTTGAGAGAGTGCGTGCAATTGGAAATAAGTATGGATTTACACCAAATGTATGCAGTGTAAATAGCATGGAATCAATTCTTGTAAATGTGGAAAATGGGCTGGGTGTAGCGGTATGTAATTCCTGGGTGAGAAATGTGCATGAACAGGGATTTTTGACATGTCCGTTGAATCATTCTGTTGAAATTTCTGCCGCATGGAAGGATGCGCAGGATGAGTCTGTGCTTCAGATTTTACTTGGATACATGATGGAGCAATCATCAAATAGTTGCAAAATCAGTGCATAAACGATATAGTACAGGTAGCGAATATGGCAGTGTAAACAGCTGTGTGCTACTGTTAAGATAAGGTGGGCAGTTGGCTGGATAACAGTCGACAGTCCACTTTTTTAAATAGAAAATTCAGGATACAGTTGGAGAGACAAAACGTATGGGAAAAAGAATACTGGTTGTGGATGATGAGATATCAATCCGGATGGGAATCCGTGAATTCGCAGAATATCAGGGCTATGAAGTGACAGGTGCTGCCAATGGCCGGGAGGCACTGGATTTGTGCCGGCAGCAGGATTTTGATCTGATTATTATGGATATTATGATGCCGGAGATGAATGGGTATGAGGCATATCAAAAAATCAGGGAGATGAAAGATATTCCGGCACTGATGCTGTCTGCAAAAGGCGAAGAATATGATAAACTTCAGGGATTTAAACTTGGAATTGACGATTATGTGGTGAAGCCGTTTTCCATCAAAGAACTGATGGCGCGGGTGAAAGTAATTCTGATGCGTCATGAACCAAAGGAAGAAAAAAAGCAGAGTGAAATTTATGAATTTGAAGGTCTGGAAGTGAATATTTCAGCAAGAGAACTTATGGTGGACGGAAATCGGGTAGAATTACGCCCAAAGGAGTATGATCTGCTCTTTTTCCTTGTGCGAAACAGGGGAATCGTATTTTCCAGAGATGCTCTTTTGGAAAAAGTCTGGGGATTTGACTTCATGGGGGATGACCGTACTGTGGATGCTCAAATTAAGATGTTGCGCCATGCACTTGGAGATTATCGAAAATATATTGTGACATACAGAGGAGCGGGATACAAATTTGAAGCAGAAGAGAAGAAGGCATAAAATGATGTTTGGGCTCTGGCTTGGATTTATGGGGCTTGCCGGAGCCATGGCATTATTGTTTTGGCTGGTGCTGCATTTTTCAGTAGGAAATAAATATCAGGAACAGACGGAAAATGATCTTCGGATGGCAGCACAATCCATCTGGGATATGTATGGTGAAGATGATTTTGAGGCAAACATTGCACTTCTGACAAAATCAAACGATTATTTTGTACAAATTTTGTCGGAGGATCCGATGCAGGTAATCTTGTCTGTGAACAATCAGGGAGAGAAAGCAGCACCACAACAGGCAGATATTGCGGACGCGACGTTGTTTGAACGGTTAAATGAGTCGGATGGGATCTGTCAGTATTATGTAGATGATCAGGTACATGCCTCACACTGGGCAGTGCAGGCGGTTGTACTGGCAAATGTAAATGGATCCAGGCAGGTACTGGTGGTAAGCAGATCGCAGGCAAATGTGGATGCGTTGATGAAATTGCTCACCAGCCGTTATCTGCTGGTGACGGTGACAGTATTGGTTCTGGCATCGATTCTGTCAATTTGTCTGGCAGAACATTTTGCACGGCCATTCCGTCATCTGAATAAAAGTGCTCTGCAGATGGCAGCTGGTGATTATGCGACAGAGTTTATTCGGGAAGGACCAGTGGAAGCACGGCAGCTGGCGGAAACGTTGGAACTGGCGGAAAAGGAATTTAACAAGACAGAAGCACTTCGAAGAGATTTTGTGGCAAATGTCAGCCATGATATGAAAACGCCGCTGACCGTGATCCGGATGTATGCGGAGATGCTTGAGACGTTTTCCGGGGAAATCCCGGAAAAACGCAAAGAGCATGTGCGGATGATCCTGGATGAGACGGACCGTCTGACAAATTTTATCAGTGATACTCTGGATCTTGCAAAACTGCAGTCGGGAACTATGGAAATGCATCCATCTGTATTTGCCATTGAAGATGTGGCAGCGGAAGTACTTTCCAGTGTATGTGCAAATAAGCCGGAATTTCAGTTTAAGATGGATTGTCCGGAATCTATGATGGTGTGTGCAGATCGGAAACTAATTTACCATGCAATCTATAATTTTGCCTCTAATGCGGTGAAATTTTCCGGAAAAAAACAGGAAGCGCGGATTGTGATCCGCAGATATCAGGGAAGTGTCCGTGTGGAAGTCATTGATTATGGAATTGGCATTGAAGAAGAAAAACTTCCATACATATGGAATCGGTTTTATCAGGTGAAACCAAATGACAGGGAGAAGTGCAGCATGGGTGTGGGATTGAATATTGCAAGTGAAATCCTGCGGCTGCATCATGCACCGTTTGGGGCAGAAAGTACACCAAACGAAGGAACCTGTTTCTGGTTTATGCTGGAGGCATATGAAAATGAGACGTAGAATATGGCAGGTACTTGTAGTCGCAGTGTTATTGCTCGTTCTTTCGATAACCGCAGTAGAACGGGATTTGCAGGCAAGTGCATTTCAGGAAAAAATAGAGAAGTGTCTGGAAGATGGAGAACTGCCGGTGGTGGTGCTTTCCCAGGAGAGCGGTGAGTATGAATCCATTGGAAAATCAGCACTTTGGGCGGCAGAATATGCTGTAGATCAGATTAACAAAAACGGTGGAGTAAATGGCTGTAAGGTGCGGATCGTGTCGGAAAATACCGGTTCGGATAACAGTAAGGCATTGAGTTTGTATCAGGGTGCCAGCCGGGTGGCATTTGCAGTACTCGGGCCGATTGATGCACCTGAAACAACTTATATTGCTCAAAATGCTGAGCGGAATGCGACAATTCATATTGCAGCATATTCCTATGCGGAATCCCGTCAACTTATGGCTCCCTATGGAATCTCTTATATGAGTGATTCGGAAGAAGGGGAACTGGAAGAAGTGTGCGTGTGGGCACAGCAAAATCCGGATATAAAAAATATTGTATTGTATACGATGTCGCAGGATGAATCGAAGGAAAATACAACGGAACTGTTTCAGAATACGCTGGCGGATCAGGGGCTGAATATTTTAAAAATCGTGGATGTGAAACCGGAGGCAGGCGAACTGGATTACTCCTATTATGCCATCCAGGGACTGAATGAAGATGCAGATGGATATGTATTTCTGATCCGTGGCCGGGAGTGTGCGAATATACTGGTAAAACTGCGGCAGCATGGCATAGAGGAAGGGCGGAGAATTTCTGTTTCTTTTTCTGCTTATGGAAGTGAATTTTTTGAAATTGCAGGAAATATGCTGGATGGTGTGTTTATCTGGAATAAATTTGATCCTTTTTATCAGGGAGTAAAGTGGCAGCAGCTGTTGAAAGATTATGAAAAAGATAAGGTAAATGGCGGAAGTGCGGAGCAGATGCCGAGTCCGGTAGCAGACTACTTTGATGCGGTGCAGGCAATTTGTAAGAGTTATGAGCAGTTTGGGATTACCAGCGAGAATTATACGGAATTTATAGGAAATACAGATGTGGTGCAGTGGTTTTATAATTCTGAATTTCTGGAAGGTATCCAGAGTGATTTCCGGTGGCAGGAAGGTCAGAAGATTACGGATTATCAGTTTTTTGTATTTGAAGGTGAGACACCGGTGAACCGAAAAATGAAAGAATAATGTGTTTTGACACCCAAATCTTATATAGAAATGAATTATTGGAGATATGTGGTGAGTGAACGGTGAGCTTATATATCAAAAATGATATAAGTTTATGAAAAATTAAGTATTGGATTATAAAAAATTTATAAATTATAATATAAGCAGTCATAAAGAGAATTCAAACATCGAAGGAGGACAAAGAAAAATGGCTGCATTAGGTATTATAGGCATTATCGTTGGTGTCGCTGTACTGATCTACGGTGCATACAAAGGAATCAGCACAATTATTCTTGCACCGTTGTGCGCATTGCTGATCGCGTTGTTCAATGGAATGAACCTGCTGACAACATTTACAGACACAATGTTGCCAAGCGTATGCAATTATGTAACTGCAATGCTTGGACCAGTATTGATGGGATGTGTCATCGCTGCATTGTACAATGCAAGTGGTGCGGCATTATCCATCGCAAACGCATTATATGATTTATTCACAATCAAAGCAAGAAAGCAGGCTGCCGCAGGTCAGCAGGTTGTTATGAAACCGGTTCTTGCAATTCTTACAATTTATGTAATTGGTACTGTACTTGCTTACAGTGGAATGAACCCGGTTGTACTTATGTTCATTTTATTCCCGATTGCTATGGACTTATTTGAAAAAGCAAAAATGCCAAGAGCAATGGGACCTGGTGTTGTATTAGGAGCACTTGCAACCGCTGCATGTTCCATGCCGGGTACAACTTCCGATCAGAACGTTATCGCTGTTCAGATGCTTGGTACATCTCCGATGGCAGCAGCTGTTCCTGGATTTATCGGCGGCGCTGTTGTTCTGATCATGAACATCGTTATGATGAATGTTATCTCTAAAAAAGAGATTGCAAAAGGAAATGTATATGAGGCTGCACCAAACGCACCAAAACGTCCGGAAGGACAGAAGACACCACATTGGGTAATGTCTATTATCCCAATCGCTGTTACACTGATCTGCTTCAATGGTCTTGGATGGAATATTTTGGTAAGTATGATGCTCAATATCATTCTTTCCCTGATCTTCTTCTTCCCATACTATGGAAAATTCTCAGGTCTGAAAGAACTGATCAAACCGGTTGGAGAGCAGACAACTATGCTGGTTCTTCAGGTTGGTTTACTTGGAGCTATCGGTGGTGTCGTAGCAGCATCTCCGGCTTTCCCGGTACTGACAAACGGATTGTTACATATGGGCGGCCCTGCATTATTCAAAGTAGTATTAGCAATCGCATTACTGACAGGTGCTTCCGGATCTGGCCCGGCCGGTCTGTCCGCAACCTTACCATACATGTCTGAGACATTTGCAAGCATGGGTATCAATATGAGTGCTCTGCATCGTGTATCTGTATTTGCTTCCCAGACACTGGATACATTACCGACAAACCCTGGATTTATCATTGCAACTGGTATTGCAGAAGTTGAAATCAAAGATTCTTACAAATATGTATTTATCACAACCGTATTAAATACAACGATTACAGCTTTGATCGTTGCTTTGATCCTGACAATTTTCCCAGGTCTTGCATAAAACGGGAGAAAGTGAAGTTTGAAATTTTTCTAATCTAAAGATAAACTCACTTCTGAAAAGAAGAACTCAAAAACCAGAATACCGCATGATTTTCGATGAGTGAAGTCATGCGGTATTTTTATGCTATTTTTTTAGAAAAAAAGAGAATTATACTGTAACGAAATAGGAAAATCTGATATTAATAAATAGAACAATAAAAATACAGGTTTTAAAATAATACTGAGCGGAAAGGAGGGGGAAACGCAGGTGCAGGATATGGATGCTGTATACCGCCAGCATGCGCAGACGGTGTTTAAATATCTAATGTCGTTGACGCATGATGCGGATCTGGCGGAAGAACTGACGCAGGAGACATTTTATCAGGCGGTACGAAATATTGACCGGTTTGATGAAAGCTGCAAGATCACGACGTGGCTGTGCGCCATTGCAAAAAATCAGTATTTTTCCTATATGAAAAAGCATGTGCGGATGCAAGTTGATTCGGACGTAGATCTGATGTCTGACGGAGCGGACCGGATAGGAAATACAGTGTCGGCAGAGCAGGAAGTGATGCAGCAGATCGGGCAGGTAGAGTTGTTGAAAAAACTGCATGCGTTTCCGGAGCCGGGCAGAGAAGTGCTTTATTTGAGAATGTTTGGAAATCTGTCTTTCCGGGAAATCGGTGAGGTTATGGGAAAGACGGAGAATTGGGCGCGGGTGACTTTTTTCCGGGCGCGCACGAATCTGAGGAAGGAGTTGGAAAAGGATGAAAAATGATCTGACGTGTGAAATTGTGCGAGATCTGCTTCCATCTTATGTGGATGGACTGACAAATGATGTGAGCAATCAGGCGGTGGAACAGCATATGAAGACTTGCGAAAGCTGCCGAAAATTATATCGTGAGATGCAGGAACCGGTGAAGGGCAAGTATTTGTCGGAGCAGGGGTTGGAACAGTTGGGACGGAAGGCTGATTTCAAAGTGCCATCTGAAATCGATTATCTGAAAAAGATTCGAAAGAAAAACAGGATGCGGATTCTGGCAGCGGTATTGACAGTTGTGATCGTAGTCGGTGCAGGAATCTGGTGCAAGGCATATGTCATTGGGCAGAAGGTAGAACAGGCAGAGTTTGTGCAGGCAAATGTGGTAGTTGAAGATCATAACGTGTCTGTGCAGGGGTTACTGCTTGATACAACAAAGGGTGTGGCAGATGTGGCGTTTCAGGAGAAGGATGGAATTGTGACAGTATCTTTGCGGGAAACGAGAAAGTCATCGTTTCATACAAATGATTTTCAGGCGGATTATCAAAGTTCCGGAGATGTAAAGCAGGTTGTGTTGGAAAATCGGATTTTGTGGGATGATGGTATGTCGATTGACGGGACTGTTTCAGATTTGTACCAGAGCAGAAATCAATATGTGGGAGATACTTCAGCGGATGGACGGTCTGTGCAGGCGGCCAGAGCGGTACTTGGAATCAACGATGGTGCGTTACTTTGTTATGGTACACAGCTGCAGACGTCAGAGGAACCTTACGGATGGACATTTTTGAATGTACAAATTTCTTCGTCTGACAATGTGGAACGGTTGCAGCAGGAGATGAAACAGCTTGGGTGTCTGCTCATCGCAGTAACGGACAATCTGGGGTATGTCAGCTTTGAGTATTGTGTGGATGGAACAGAAAATTCGGATGGAAGTACAACATTGACGGTAACGGAAGCAGATGCGGATGCGCTGGCAGGACAGTCGGTGAAGGCAATGTCACAGACACCGGCAGGATTGCAGAAATTAGTGGAATTGATAAAGTAACTTAATAAAAGAAAAGTACACGTGAATTGATTAATTACAATCAGTCCACGTGTATTTTTATAGTATTTATACTATATGTATTTAGAAAGTATCTTTCTCTTCTGCATATAAGGTTGGCAGAATTGCTGCCAGGTTTGTAAACTCTTTGATGTTGTGTGCGAATAATCCCTGTGGTACGAATGGTGGGATAGATACGCCTTCCGGAATTGCTTTTACGATGTTTCCTTCTTCATCGATGCGGTATCCAATCCAGAAACGGGACTCAAACAATACGCCGTCTTTGTATGGATGCCATTTGTGAGTCATTGCTGCCGCACAGCTGCTTTCGCCGATTGCACATACGAGAGATTCACATTTTTCAGTACCGATAATGCTTTCATCATAACCAAAATCAGCTGGTCTTTTGAAGCAGAGTTTTAAGAACTCCGGTCCCGGTCCGACGTCTTCCATGATGTAGTGATCAACGCCCCATGTTTTCTGATTCATTGGTACGTTCGGGTCTACGACATAAGATGCCGGATATGCTCTTGCAAAATAGTGATCTTCCGGATCCCAGATTTTGTAACGAAGATCAGATCCAACAGAATGCCATGGGAACCACCAGTCAAGCATTTCGCCTGTAACACCCGGCATGTAAGTTGTATTACATACAAGAGCAGTTCCGTCTGCAGCTACGCCGAAACCGATATTTGCATATTCATCATCTTCACCTTTCAGGAATTTATTTCTCTCATCAAACGGGATACATTTTTCCGGTGCGATCGGTCCGCCCTGTAAAATGGCGATTTTCTCAGCCGGTACCGGAGCTAAATCCTGCTCAAAATATTTGTAGTAAGAAAGTTTTTTTTCTTCTTCGGAAACTCCTACTTTAACACCTGGTGTGCTCATATTAAAATCCTCCTCCATAGTAGGTAAGGTTCGACTTGAATGGGAACCTTCGTGTATTTGATGATTTCATTTTAACCGATAGGAAAAAGAAAAGACACTATCTTATTGGATATAAGTATAACTTTTATGTTATGTAACATTGTGC
>CAKREL010000056.1 GCA_934317205.1 uncultured Eubacterium sp. | reverse complement strand
ATTAATAAAAAAGAAACCCCTTACCCCTCATGATTGAGGGGCAGGGGAGTTGAAGTGTCGAAGACACTTTTTTATGCTTGTCCATGGACAAATTGTGCGCATAACCATGCCTACCAGTCCATAGTTTTTTGCTCTATATAGATTAAAATCATAAGTGTAGAGAATACGTATCACAGAAGTCTTCATGGATACAAGGTTATAAAAAGTCGAAGCAAGCCAACTTCCCTTAGGAACTAAGGGCGCATTTCTATACCGGTTATTCCATTCCGGTATGTGCGTTCTCCGAAGGTAAATGCTCCTGTGTCTGAACACATTCACATATTGCGGAATTGCATTCCGGTCAAGAGATAACTCTTGCGGCTGCCGCCTATTTCTTTTTACATACCTTGCTTTGGCAAGGATGAATAAAAGACAAGGAGTGAAAGAAAAATGGAGAACAAAGAAAAAACTTTGGCGGAATTAGATGCTGCACGATTGAAGGTAAAACAGTATGAAAACAAAATTCAGCTTCTGGAAAATCGCAAGCGGCATCTGGAAAAGAAAGCCGACCGCCAGCGCACGCACCATCTTTGCAATATGGGCGGTGCCATCCAAAGCATTTCCAAAGAGGCAGACTCCCTGACAAGAGCAGAGTTTTACTCTCTGATGGAACAGGTTTTTGCACTGCCTGCGGTACAGAAATTGGTGGACACCGCTGTGCAGAACCACAAGGCGGGAGGCGATTGCTAATGGCGTTGTATCACTTCCATGTAGAGCAGATCAAACGCAGCGAGGGGCACACGGCTGTCGCCAGTGCAGCCTATCGTGCCGGTGAGAAACTGCATAATCTCTGGGATGGAGAAACCCACGATTACACCAAGAAAGGCGGCGTGATTCTTTCGGAAATCATGCTTCCGGAATATGCTCCTGAAAGATTTTCTGACAGGTACACCCTCTGGAATGAAGTAGAGCAAATTGAAAAGCATTACAGGGCACAGCTTGCCTACAGCTTTGACATGGCTCTGCAAAATGAATTTTCTTTAGAGGAGAACATTGTACTGGCAAGAGAATTTGTACAGAAATACTTTGTCTCTGACGGCATGATTTGCGATCTTGCGGTACATCAACCTGACCGGGGAGACGGCGGCATCCCCAACCCACATTTTCATGTTCTGGTTCCCATTCGTCCGCTGAACACTGACGGCACCTGGGGAGCAAAACAACACCGGGTTTATCATTTGAACAAGGACGGCAACCGCATCAAAAAAGAAGATGGCACATGGGCTTTCGATGCTGTTCCGACCACAAATTGGGGCAAGCCGGAAACGCTAGACTTATGGCGTAAAGCCTGGGCGGATATGGTTAATGCCAGATTGGAAGAAAAAGGGCTGCTCTGCCGCATCGATCATCGTTCCTATGTGGATCAGGGGCTGGATTTGATTCCGACTGTCCACGAAGGGCCGCATATTCGCAAGATGGAGAAGAAAGGCATCCGCACGGAAAAAGGCGAATTAAACCGCTGGATCAAGGCCACCAACCGGATGATCCGCAACATACAAGCCACCCTTGCGGCACTGAAAGAATGGCTTGCGGAATCAAAGAAAATTCTGAAAGAACCGCAGGAGGTTTACCTTGCTCAGCTGCTCAGTGATGCTCATGCTCTGTGCAATCAAACCGCAATGACGTATGCCAGAGGGAAGGCCAAGGCGAAGAAAAACAACCTGAAGCGTTTCATGAATGAGTGCGATTATCTGAAACAGCGAGGGGTTCTAACTCTCAGTGACTTTGAAAAACATCTTTCTTCTGTCAACGAAAATGTGGAAAGCAGAAAATCCTCCATGCACCAGAAACAGACCCGTCTGAAAGCACTTCAGCAGCTGATGGAGGATGCAAAGACCTATGCTGCGTTAAAGCCGATTTTGGATGAAATGAAGAAAGAAAAATATCGTTTTACCAAAGCCAAGGAAAAGTATAAGTCGGAACATGAAGGCGAGCTTCGCCGGTTTTATATGGTAAAGCGAAAACTGAAAGAGAGTGGTTTTGAAAAAGATTCTTTTCCTCTGGATGCATGGCAGAAAGAATTTTCCGAACTGTCGGCACAACGAGAAGCTGAATATCAGGAATATAAGCTGCTGCAAAAGGAGCTGACGATGCTGTATCAGATTAAGGGCGATGTAGATCAGGCGATGCGAGAAACCCATCCTGAAATGCTGCATCCCAATAAAACCAAAGAAACAGAAACTGCATTGTAATCGGGAGGTGGAGTATGAGTTATACGCAAGAACAGATCGACCGTGCCAACCAGGTCGATTTGGAACAATTTTTACGCTCACACGGTGAACAGGTCACAAAAAGCGGAAACGAGTACCGATGGAAACGGCATGACAGTTTGACTATTAAGGCAAACAAATGGTTCCGCCATAGCCAGAGCAAAGGCGGCTACCCTGTTGAATTTGTAATGGAGTTCTTTGAGAAAACCTTCCCGGAAGCAATGTTGATGCTGATTGGAGAAGCACCGGCAAACAACGGCGCAGCAGCAGCTCCTTCGGAAAATTTCAGGCTTCCGCCAAGAAACCGATATGTTGCAAGAGTGATGGCCTATCTCCGTCAGCGAAACATCCCGGAAGAACTGGTTCAGGAGTTCTGCAAGGAAGGCCTGATTTATGAGGATGCCCAGTACCACAATATTGTGTTTGTGGGAAAGGATGAAACTGGGATTCCCCGTTATGCCCATTGCAAAGGGACGGAAGGTTCTTTCCGTATGGACGTGCAAGGTTCGGACAAGGCTCACAATTTTGCTTATCGCAGCGATGGAAAAAGCCTGCTTGTGTTTGAAGCGCCGATCGATCTGATGTCCTTTATTGCGCTGTACCCGAATGATTGGAAAATGCGAAATTATCTATCCTTGGGCGGTGTGGGAGCGAAGGCGCTGGAAGGTTTTCTTTCTGAACGCAAGAATATAGAAACCGTTTATATCTGCACCGACTCGGATAAAGCCGGTAATGATGCCGTAAACCGTCTGTTAGAAAGTATTCCCGAATATATGACGGTTATTCGTCTGACTCCATGCGAGAAAGACTGGAACGAAGTTCTGAAGCAAAAGGACAAGATGCCTGACGGAAAATATATTTCCCGAAGGATCCTGCTGCGTGGGGAATCAGAAAAGAAAGCGGTTCCCATGATTCGCATGAGCGAAGTTCGGCAAACAGAGGTGGAATGGCTTTGGTATCCTTACATCCCATTTGGAAAGCTGACGATCATTCAGGGCAACCCCGGTGAGGGCAAAACCTTCTTTGCCATGCAGCTTGCGGCAGCCTGCACCAACCGAAGGTTTCTGCCTCAGATGGAACCCTTTGAACCATTCAATATGATTTTTCAGACAGCCGAGGATGGTCTGGGGGATACGGTGAAGCCGAGGCTGCTTTCTGCCGAGGCGGATCTAGAGCGAGTGCTGGTCATTGACGATGCCGGCAATCCGCTGACCTTGGCAGATGAGCGTATTGAAAATGCGATCAGAGAGAACAACGCCCGTCTGGTTATCATTGACCCATTGCAGGCCTTTCTTGGAGCCAATGTGGATATGAACCGGGCCAATGAGGTACGTCCGATTTTCCGCAGACTGGCCGATGTGGCACAGACTACCAACTGCGCCATTGTGATGATCGGGCATCTGAATAAGACAGCGGGCAGCCAAAGCACCTACCGTGGACTTGGTTCTATTGACATCACCGCTGTGGTGAGAAGCCTGCTGTTCATCGGCAAGGTAAGGACAGACCCAACCACACGAGTGATCGTCCATGAGAAAAGTTCTCTGGCACCGCCGGGGCAGTCCTTGGCATTTTCTCTGGGCGATGAAAAAGGATTCCGTTGGATTGGAGCCTATGACATCAGCGCAGAAGATCTGCTCGCCGGTGGCGAAGGGAGCAAGACGGAGCTGAAACAGGAACAGGCGGCAAAGTTGATTGAGCAGTTTTTGTCTGAGGGCAGAAAAGTTTCCATCGCAGAGATCAACAAGGAAGCAGTAGAACGAGGAATTTCTGAACGCACGGTGCGTCTGGCAAGAAATTCTATGGGAGATAAAATCGCAAGTGAGCGTCAGGGAAAAGATTGGTGGATCTGGTTTAAGCAATAAATCGTGAACCGGCATTCTGTGAAGTGGCAAAGGTTTTATAGAACCAAAAGCCTGCCACTTTGCCACTTGGAGATAGAGATTGGAGGCATTGTATGAAGGAAATTCCTATCTGGGAAAAAGCAAATTTGACATTGGAAGAAGCGGCAGCGTATTCCGGCATCGGAACCGGTAAGCTGCGTGAGATTACCAACGACAGGAACTGCAATTTTGTGCTTTGGGTGGGCAATAAGCGACTGATCAAAAAGCGCTTATTTGATAAATTCATCGAGCAGGTGTTTTCCATCTAATATCTGCAGATCCGTAATAGAAAAAGAGGGCTTGGTGTGATACAATATAGGTGTCACATCGAGACTCCTTTTAAAAGAAAGGAGATCGAAATTGAGCGAAAAACGGAAAGATCATAAAGGCCGTATCCTGAAAACAGGAGAAAGCCAGAGAAAGGACGGGATCTATCAGTACAGGTACACAGATTGCCGAGGGAAAAGACAATGTGTTTATTCCCCTACCCTGCAAGAGCTTCGTCAGAAAGAGAAGGAAATTCAGAAGCAGCTTGACGCTGGCATTGACTACGAAGCAGGACAGATCACGGTCATTGAACTGCTGGAAAAGTACATCAGTTTGAAGAAAGGCGTTCGTTACAATACCCAGGTCGGCTATCAATTTGTTTTGAATCTGGTCAAGAAAGAAGATTTCGGCTGCCGCAAAATCAGCACCGTCAAAGTATCGGATGCGAAACAGTGGTTTGCGAAGCTGCAAAAGGATGGCAGAGGTTTTAGCACCATCAGCAGTGTACGAGGTGTTATCAAACCCGCATTTCAGATGGCGTGTGATGAGGATGCCGTCAGAAAGAATCCGTTCATCTTTAAGTTGACGGATGTGGTGGTCAATGATACGGTGCCGAGAGCTGCACTCACCGAGGAACACTTGGGAATCTGGATGAATTTCATTGAGAAAGACAACACCTACTGCAAATACTACGATGAGTTCGTGGTACTTCTGGAAACCGGTATGAGAGTCAGCGAGTTCTGCGGTCTGACCAGAAAAGATCTGGATTTCAAAAATCGTAGAATTCATGTGGATCATCAGCTGATTCGTGAGCGTGGCGGAAAATACTATGTTGAGGAAACCAAGACAAGCAGCGGCCGCCGCTTTCTGCCGATGAACGAAACAGTGTATGCTTCTTTGAAAAAGATGCTGGAGTGCCGCCCTACGGTCAAGGCAGAGCCTATGGTAGATGGTTACAGCGGCTTCATCATGCTGGACAAGAACGGAAATCCGAAAGTAGCATTACACATCGAAAACGAGATGCGCTGGGCAATGAAGAAGTACAAGAAGCTTCATCCGGACAGCCCTCTGCCGCACATTACCCCTCATGTGTTCCGGCACACCTTCTGCACGAACTATGCAAACGACGGCATGGACATTAAAAACCTTCAGTACCTGATGGGTCACTCAGATGCGGGTGTGACACTGAATGTTTACACCCACGCAAGCTACGCACACGCTGCGGAGCAGATGGCGGAGATTTCACAGTTCCGCCATTCCCCTGAAGCGAAAAAAGACAGGGGTTTTGCTGTTGGATAAACAGCAAGTATGGTGGCAGCAGCTTAAGGTTACTACACCATTTACTACACCACTTGGTGGTGTAGTTACATAGATTTATAGAGATTTATGAAAAATTGAAGAAAAACCGAAAGCCAGAAAAAGCCCGTAATATCAGCGTTTTCGAGGCTTATGGAGGAATATAGAGATTATGATAAAAGTGCTTTTCATCTGCCACGGCAATATCTGCCGTTCCCCCATGGCAGAATTTGTAATGAAAGATTTAGTAAAAAAGGCTGGTCTTGCAGGCCAGTTTGAAATCGCCTCTGCGGCAACCAGCAGAGAAGAAATCGGAAACCCGGTACACCGAGGAACTCGCAACAAATTAAAACAATACGATATTTCTGTAGATGGTAAATACGCGGTTCAGATGACCAGTGCAGATTACCGTTATTATGATTACATTATTGCCATGGAACGATACAACTTACGCAATATGGAACGATTTGTTCATGGTGATCCGGCTCACAAAGTGCATCTTTTACTGGATTTTACAGATCGCAAGGGCGATATTGCAGATCCGTGGTATACAGGAAATTTTGATGAAACGTATGATGATGTTTTAGAAGGATGTCAGGGTTTACTGGCGCATATCAGATGTGAGAAGGCTTCCTGCTTATAGATGTGGGATGACGAAATCCATGGGAGGAAAGTCAGAACGGATATACAGATATTTTACTGATCACAAAAAAACACAGTAGGGGAAATAAAGATTTTATTGTTTCTGAGCGCAGAATAAGCATTCCCCCGCGTAAAGCGGACATTCGCAATCCGCTTTACAAAGGTTCATTTTTCATATGTCCTGAATGGACTTTATAAAATGGTGTTTTTCACAAGCTGTTGATATACTTTTTCATCGCGTAAAATATCATCAATGATAACCCATTCATCTGGCTGGTGGGCTGTTTCGAGACATCCCGGACCATAGGACATACAGTTGCGGTTGTGGAGTTGCCCGGCAATGATGGCGGTATCCGTGTAACCAGTAAAACAGCTGACTTGCGGAACTTCGCCGGTAACTTCCTGATGGGATATTTTCAAATTTGCCAGAAGAGGAGAATCCAAATTTTGTTCAATCGGTGGTCGGTTGCCGGTGATTTTATAAGTTGCAGAAATACCACTGACGGACTGCTTTGCGTGTTCAATGGCAGTTTCCACGATAGCATTTGTTTTTTCTGTATTCAATGGCGGAACCAGACGCATGTCGATCCAGACTTTACAGTGATCTGGTACAACATAAGGACGATAACCGCCAGTGATCTGACCGAAAGTAACCGTGGAACTTCCCATGTCAGGATGAACGGGGGCATACAAAATCGCATGCCGGATTTCACAGATAATCTCAGACATTGCGGCAATGGCATCAGCACCTTCCCATGGTGTGCTTGCATGGGCGGTATGTCCCTGTACATCAATTTCATACCAGGTGCGGCCTTTGTGTGCCATCTGAATTTGTCCATTCGTCGGTTCAGCATCAATTACCCAGTCGCGGTTTGTTATCCAGCCAGCTTGTATACACGCTTCGGAACCGCGCATGAAATCTTCTTCGTCCATGGAACAGATCAGTTTTAAGGTTCGCTTTGGCGTTTTGCCGGACGATTGAAGTATTTCTGCGGCATATTGAAACGCAGAAAGGCAACAGGCAAGACCGGATTTCATATCACAGGCGCCGCGACCATATATTTTCCCATTTTTTTCGATGGCAGCAAAGGGTGGTAGCGTCCATCCATCGCCTACGACAACAGTATCCATGTGACAGATCATTACCAGTGCAGGAAGGGATGGATCACCGGTCAGCTCAGCCATGAGATTTGGGCGACCGGGAAGCACTTCCTGACGGGATAATCGGACATTGGGATATGGTGTAAGTTGTGTGGTAATCCAGTCCGCCATCGTATTTTCATAAGTACCCGGATCGGTACTTTCAATCTGAATCATTTGTTTTGTCATTGTAACTGCGTGAGATTGTAGAGACATTTATAAAACCCCCTTAAAAAGTATTCTCAAACTTTCGGATCCATGTATGGAAAGCCTGAATAAAAACGGTACAAAATAGATTAAATAATCTAAAATATAGAGTATTATAACATTCATTATTTATATGTGCCATAAATTTTTGCTATAAAAAGTCTTGTGTGATAGAATAGTTGCAAATGGACAAAACTTTGCAGGGTATGTATCTGCCCGACAGAAATAAGATATTAAGAATAGAGGTTGAATGGAATATGTATTATGTACCAGATGGCACAGAAATGTGCGGATTTTATGAATGCGAAGAATGTGCAAACAGATTTTTATCGTTGAAGATAGGACCAAAACTGGTGTGTCCGTATTGTGGAGAAGAACCAGATATGGAGATTGGACCGGATGAAGAAATGCCGGTGGCAAAAGAGACGGCAAAACTTCTGGAAGTAGTAGAAGGTGCGGAAAATGTGGAGCGTATGGATGCATTACTTTCTCTGGCAGTAACTGGTGGTGACTATGACTGGATTTAAATTGTTTTGTTCAAATTTGTAATAAACAAAAGTACGGCATAATGATAAAATATCGGACTAAATTAACAAGAGCAATAGGAGAACAGAAAAATGTTTTTTATGATGGGAATCACAGATGGAAGAAAAAATCTGGATTATAACCAGACAGAAATCTGTGGCGTGTGTGGACGATACGGACGTTTTCAAGTGTTTATGACATACACCGTATTGTCGCTGTTTTTTATCCCGTGTTTCAAATGGAACAGACACTATTATGTGCAGATCAGTTGTTGTAACACATTGTATGAACTGGATAGGGAGATTGGTCGAAGAATTGAGCGCGGTGAAGATGTGCGTATCTTGCCGGAACATTTGCAAAAAGTTGGGAATAGCAGAGCAGGGTATCGTTATGGTGGTTATAAACGTTGCGCGAATTGTGGGTATGAGACCACCGAAGATTTTGTGTTCTGTCCAAAATGTGGCACGAGATTATGATACCTTAATTATATGAGGCTGGGTCAAAAGATGCCATACGAATTGTTCCGTACTTCGTACTCCCACAATTCTACCCAATATTCGCATATCGTGAAGCTGACGCTCCACTTTTATGCTCATATCGGGGCGGGTCATTATATCAGATATATGATTTTATAAGCGGTATTAAGGAGTGCATTTGTATGTGGAAAATCAAACAGATTGCTGAGGCAGACTTTGGGTGTGAAGAACGACTGCCGGGTGAAAAATTAAAATGTCTGGTTATATTAGAAAATGAAAATGGCGAGACACGTCGACTGGAAGTCGAAGATGAATGGCTCACGGAACAGGAACTGGACGAGGGCAGTACATGGAATATTACTGATGAAAAAAACATTTAATGAAAGCAATTTTTGAAAGTATTTGGGGTGAGTGTATTATAGTGCATCTCGCAGCAAGAATGCCGAGGGTATTCTTGAATGTTAATGAAGAAATATGTTAATGAAGAAATCGGAGAAACTTTTCTCAATAAGCGTTTTAGTGAAATGAAGGTAGTGAACGGTTAGCGATTGAGGAAAGTTTCTCCGATTTCGTATTCATTCAATATCTAAATTTAATCCAAAATCTGCTTCCCGGTCACGTCTAAATGATAATTTTCCCGGTAAATCAATTCGGAAATCGGTACCAGCTGAAACCCTTTTTCTTCCAACTGCGTTAGTAGTGTGTCCAACGCATCTACTGTATATTTTGCCCCATTATGACACAAAATGATAGCCCCGCCGGTCAGCTGCTTATTGTCGCAAACCCGGGTAATAATGTCGTCTACACCGTAATCTTTCCAATCAAGGCTGTCGATGGACCATTGGATTGGATAATACCCACAGGACAATACACCGTTAATAACTTCATTGTCATAATCTCCGTAAGGCGGTCGGAAAAGGAACATATCATAACCTGTCAGTTCTTTCACCTTTTTATGTACAGACATAATTTCATCCCGGATTTCTACATCAGACAACTGACTCATATTTTTGTGGTTCTGGCTGTGGTTTCCAAGGTCGTGTCCCCCTTTGTAAATTGCTTTCACATCATCTGGGTAAGAATCTACCCATCCCCCCGTCATAAAAAAAGTTGCATGAACATTATGTTTTGCAAGAATTTCCAAAATGTGTGCGGTGTCATCATTGCCCCAGGCAGCATCGAAAGAAATTGCAATTTTGGGTTCGTTTGTGTCTACCGAGTAAATCGGAAGTTCTTTACCGTTTACAGTATTGCTGACGGATATAACTCCGGTTGTCATCTGAAAAAAGATAGCTATAGCGAGAATGCAGCAGGTAACTACTGGCAGCAGAAGGGAGAGACGTTTTTTATTTTTCATAAGTTCTCCTTCGGACATGAGATTATTAATATATATGAAAGATGCGGGTTCCTTATGTATATAACATTGTGTTGTCCGGGAAAAAATACAGTAAGAAGTATGTAAAAAATAACAATAATAGTTGACTTCCTGTTTAATAATAGTATAATCGAAATCGTGAGAAAAGTTTAGTGACAGTCAACATTTTGTTAACTATTAAGAACCAAAAAGAAATGGAAGCGAAAAATATGGAGCCGAATTATGTGAACAGCAGAATCGGAGAAAAGATAAAAGATCTGAGAAATCAGAATGGTCTGACACAGCAGGAACTGGCAGACCGGGCAGAATTGACAAAAGGATATATTTCACAGCTGGAGCGTGGTCAGGTGGCTCCTTCAGTTGTTACGCTGTTAGATCTGATTGAATGTCTTGGGACGACACCGTCTGAATTTTTCAAGGAGACGGAAGAAGAACATGTAGTATATTCAGAAAACGCATTTTTTGAAAAAATTGATGAATCCGGAAACAGTATCCAGTGGATCGTACCGAGTGCACAGCAGTATCAGATGGAACCGTTGCTTGTAGTGATCCAACCCAAGGAAAAGCTGCAGGAGGATAAGCCTCACGAAGGAGAAGAGTTCGGATATGTGATCTCCGGGCGGATCCGGTTGCATCTTGGCGATAAAGTATATACCGTGAAATCAGGGGAAAGTTTTTATTTCTGCGCAAATAGAAATCATTATATCGAAAATACAGGTAGCCGCCCGGCAAGATTGGTGTGGGTAAGTACACCGCCGACGTTTTAATTTAATGAAAGAAACTCACTGATTACATATTAAAAATGTAAAACAATGAGAGGACTTATAACGGCTGCTGGAGAAATGGAAAAATAATAAACATGAGGAGAGATGGGATGGAACAGTCAATTTTAAATTTACAGCATCTGACGAAATCTTTTGACGGGAAAAAGATTCTTGATGATCTGAGTATTGATATTGGGAGAAATGAATTCGTGACATTACTGGGACCTTCAGGCTGTGGAAAAACAACAACATTGCGTATTATCGGTGGATTTGCCACACCAGATGAAGGAAAGGTGATTTTTGAAGGAAAAGATATTACAAATCTGTCTCCGGACAAGCGCCATATTAATACAGTATTTCAGAAATATTCTTTATTTTCTCATATGAGCGTTGGAGAAAATATTGCATTTGGACTGAAATTAAAGAAAAAAAGTAAATCTTATATTCAGGATAAGATCAAATATGCATTGAAGCTGGTAGATTTGGAAGGGTTTGAGGATCGACATCCGATGTCTCTCTCCGGCGGACAGCAGCAGCGTATCGCCATTGCCCGTGCCATTGTAAATGAGCCGGAAGTGCTGCTTCTGGATGAGCCGCTTGGAGCTCTGGATCTGAAGCTGCGTCAGGATATGCAGCAGGAACTGATCAAAATTAAAAACGAGCTGGGTATTACTTTTGTTTTTGTTACGCATGATCAGGAAGAAGCTCTGACCATGTCTGACCGTATCATTGTTATGAACCAGGGACTGATCCAGCAGGTTGGTACGCCGGTTGATATTTACAACGAGCCGCAGAATGCTTTTGTAGCAGATTTTATTGGCGAGAGCAATATCATAGATGGTGTGATGCCGAAGGATTGTCTGGTAGAAATCCTCGGATGTCCGTTCCCGTGTGTGGATACTGGTTTTGCACAAAATGAAAATGTCGATGTAGTGATCCGGCCGGAGGATATGGAATTTGTACAGCCGGGCGCGGGTATGATGGACGGTGTTGTGACATCGATTCTATTTAAAGGTGTTCATTATGAGATGAAAGTGCAGGCCAAAGGATTTGAGTGGCTGGCGCACAGTACCATTGCTTATCAGCCAGGTACAGAAATTGGTCTGTATGTAAAACCGGAAAATATCCAGATTATGCACAAGCCAGCGTCTTCTGCACAGGAGGTTATCAAAAAGAATGAATAAGAGAAGTTTACTGGCCACACCGTATATTATCTGGATTATTGGATTTACGGTATTGCCGATTTTGATGATTATTTTTTATGCGCTGAGAGATGGAAACGGCGGATTTACAATGTTGAACATCCTGGCGATTTTTCAGCCAGTACATTTGAAAGCTTTATTGACGGCTCTTTGGCTGGCGTTACTCTGTACAGCTGTCTGTCTGGTGCTGGCATATCCTTTGGCGATAATCTTGCGGAAATTGAACATCGGAAAGCAGGGAATGATGGCGATTATTGTAATCCTGCCGATGTGGGTGAATTTTGTATTGCGTATTATGGCATGGCAGTTATTGCTATCTAGAAACGGAATTATAAATGCGATTTTGGGTGTGTTCGGATTACCGGGACAGGATCTGGCAAACTCCAATGTGGCAATCGTGATCGGTATGGTATATGATTATCTGCCATTTATGATCCTTCCTGTATACAATGCAGTTACTGAACTGAACGAGGATATCCTCGAGGCAGCCAGAGATCTTGGAGCACCGCCCAAAGCGGTACTGACAAAAATCATGATCCCGTTGACAATGCCGGGAATCATTAGTGGAATTACTATGGTATTTGTTCCGTCACTGACCACTTTTGCTATTCCGGACATTCTGGGCGGAGGTAAAATCATGCTTATTGGAAATATTATTGAACAGGAATTTTCAACTAGTATGAACTGGAATCTTGGCTCTGGCTTATCTATTGCGCTGATGATTTTTGTGTTGATCAGCATGATGTTTACTTCAAAAACAGATGCCGGAAAGGAGCGCAGTGTATGGTAAAGCGATTTTTTATGAAATTTTATCTGGTGCTGATCATTGCTTTTTTATATATTCCAATTGCAGTGCTTGTGGTACTTTCCTTTAATGCATCCCGATCAAGGGTTGTCTGGGGCGGATTTACGTTGAAGTGGTATCAGAATCTGCTGCAAAACATTGATGTGATGGCGGCGTTGCAGAATACACTGACTATTGGTTTTGCTTCAGCAGCGATTGCAACGGGGATTGGACTTCTGGCAGCTGTCGGTATTGATGCAATGAAAAAGAGAAGTTACACACTGACACTTGGTGTGGGAAATATTCCGATGTTGAATGCGGATATCGTAACAGGTATTGCGCTGATGCTCTGGTTTTCCAGATTTATGAATTTAGGTTATGCAAGCATTTTACTGGCACATATCACTTTTAATATCCCTTATGTTATTTTGAGCATCTTACCAAAACTGCAGCAGATGGATATGAGTGTATACGAGGCAGCCAGAGATCTTGGTGCGAATAGTGTCACTGCATTTGTGCGCGTTATTTTGCCTATGATCTTCCCATCTGTGATGAGTGGTTTTTTCATGGCACTGACGATGTCTATGGATGATTTCGTTGTTACGTATTTCACAAAAGGAGCAGGAATCAATACTTTATCTACAATGATCTATGGTGAGTTAAAACGTGGTATTAAACCGGAGATGTATGCACTTTCCACATTGATCTTTGCGGTAGTACTGGTAGTTTTATTGCTGGTAAATTATGTTCCGCGAATTCGTCAGAGCAGATTAAGTGCAGGTCGCAAAGGAACCGCGCTCATGAGCAAGTAGTGAAGGCAGATTGCGAATGTCTGCTCTTATGGCAAAGAGAACGCCGGGAGAATGGAAAGGTAACAGCATGAAAAATAGAAAATGGAAAAAACGGGTGGCGATGGCTTTGTGCGTAGCCATGACCGGGATTTTAGTCGGCTGCGGTGCTACCGGAGAAGAAGAATCTTCCGTAGATATGTCCGAGGCAGGCGGAAAAGATACAATTGTAGTATTGAACTATGGAGAATATATTGACACTTCGGTGTTAAAGCAGTTTCAGAAAGAGACGGGTATTAAAGTACTTTATGAGGAGGCAACGACACCGGAAGAGATGTATTCCAAATATAAGGCAAGTACGATTCCTTATGATCTGATCTGTTCTTCTGATTATATGATAGAGCGGCTTATCGCAGAAGGGGAAGCAGAAGAAATTGATTATAGCAAAATGCAGTATGCGGATAACATCGGAGATATTTACTGGGAAATGTCGAAATCATATGATCCTGAACTAAAATATAGCATTCCATATTTCTGGGGAACGGTAGGAATCCTGTATAATACAAATATGGTAAATGAAGAAATTACAAGTTGGGACAGTTTATTTAATGGAGAATATGCCGGAGAGATCATTATGCAGAACAGTATCCGCGATGCATATATGTGTGCATTGAAATATAAGGGATATTCCCTGAATACGACAAATCGTAAGGAACTGGAAGAGGCGCAGAACCTTCTGATCAAGCAGAAACCGGACGTGGAAGCATATTTCGTGGATGAAGTTCGGGAAGAAATGGTTGCAGGAAATGCAGCACTGGCAGTTTGTTATTCAGGTGAAGCATATCTGGCGAACGAATATGATGAAGAACTGGAATATGTGGTTCCGGAGGAAGGTTCCAATGTATGGTTTGATTCCTGGATGATGATGAAAAAAGGAAAAAACCACGAAGGAGCATTGAAGTTTCTTGATTTTCTTTGCAGAGAAGATATTGCAATGAAAAATTTTGAAGAAATTTATTATCCGACACCGAATACAGCGGTGTATGATGCTCTGGATGAGGAAACCAAAACGGATCCGCTCATTTTTCCAAGTGAGGAAATACTGGAAAAATGTGAGGTATATAAGGCGTTGGATGCGGATACTACCGCATTGTACAGTCAGCTTTGGAAAGAACTTAAGACAAGCTGATGATTAAAAGATTAGAGCAGGATACTGACAGGTATCCTGTTTTTTTCCCTTGTGGAAATATCCGGATTGGGGTATAATAGGAACGCTTATGAAATAAAGATAATGATTCAGATATTCATGATGAAAAAGACAGAGCCTGAATCGAAATAAATATACAGAAAGAGGTAGAGTTATGGCTAAAGTCAGAACAAGATTTGCACCGAGCCCGACAGGCCGTATGCACGTTGGTAATCTGCGAACCGCTTTGTACACATATCTGATTGCAAAGCATGAGGGCGGAGATTTTGTATTAAGAATAGAAGATACTGACCAGGAGCGTTTTGTTGAGGAAGCACTTGGAATTATATATCGTACATTGGAGAAAACAGGTCTGATCCACGATGAGGGACCGGACAAAGATGGTGGATATGGTCCATATATCCAGAGTGAGCGCTGCAAGAGCGGGCTTTACATGGAATATGCGAAAAAACTGATTGAGAAAGGTGAGGCTTATTATTGTTTCTGTGACAAAGAGCGTCTTGATTCTTTAAAACAGAATATTAATGGTAAAGAAATCAGTGTATATGACAAGCATTGTCTGCATCTTTCAAAAGAAGAAATCGAGGCAAACCTGGCAGCAGGAAAGCCTTATGTTATTCGTGCTAATGTGCCAAACGAAGGTGAGACAACGTTCCATGATGAGATTTATGGAGATATCACACAGCCAAATTCTGAACTGGATGATATGATCCTGATCAAATCCGATGGATATCCTACTTACAACTTTGCAAATGTGGTAGATGATCATCTGATGCATATTACACATGTTGTCCGTGGTAATGAGTATCTGTCTTCTGCACCGAAATATACAAGA
>CAKREL010000055.1 GCA_934317205.1 uncultured Eubacterium sp. | reverse complement strand
CGCAGACAATGCAATGCCTGCTTTTGCAAAATCCGCCGGTCGATGGAATACCCCCACAGAGCAAATAATAGCAAATACAACACTGCACGGATATTACTCGGATACTTCCCCCCGATATCATACATGGCAAGCATCCGGCAAGTGTACGCTGCTGCCACGATCACAAACGCCACAAGAATGGCATAGGCTTGTTTGTATTTTCGTTTCACGGCCTCCCCTCCCTCATACTTCTGTGCTTCTGAAATGTTTTTGTTATTTATAGCGTAGCATATACGACTTTTTTTCTCAAGGCAGAAAATTAAGCTTTGCCTGTCACCTTATCGGCAGTCTCTTACTATGAGACTCAGCCGTGATATTTGCAATTATTATAGTTTTTGTAATTTTTGTAATTATCATAGTTATCATTTTTTCATTTTTATTCACGATTGCCGTATTTTAGTTTTTATGATATTATCAACAATATTTCTAAACTAAACAATCTGAGTGCATCAGCAAGTGGAAAAATTTACTTTTGATGCTCGCATCACAATATATAAATAATTCTTATGCAACATTTACCAAATTCAGGAGGTTTCTATGATATCTTACGAAACGCACATTCTGCCAAATTCTGACTACTACATATATACCCCAAGCACCCTGGCAAAAAAACTATACTTTTATCCGATTTGTACCGGTTCTTTTCGCTATGAAAGCGGTTACCATCTGCAGCGGGAATCCTACGACAGTTTTCTGCTGATGTATCTGCTGAATGGTACCTGTCAGGTAACAGCTGAGGATGTTTCCATGCAGGCAACAGACGGACAGCTGGTATTTTTGGACTGCTACGCCCCGCATACATACAGCACCGACTCTGGTTTTGAAGCATTGTGGCTGCATTTTGACGGTCCTCTGGCCCGTACATATTATGAAACGATTGTATCGGAAAAAGGTGCATTGCTTTATCCGTCACAGCCGGAAATGATTCGAAAGCATCTGTATGAAATCTATGACACATTCCGCAGTAAAAAAAGTATCGCAGAGGATGCTCTCTCTGCTTCCATCACAAATGTTCTGAATGCCCTACTCACCGCCGATGTCATTTTGCAGACTACCAGAAAATCTCAGGCAAGTATCTCTGATGCCGTCTTACACATCAACAAATTTTTTTACAAATCCATTACGCTCCAGGAGCTCGCAGACATTGCCGCATTGAGTCCATATTATTTTTCCCGGGTATTTGCCAGAGAAACCGGCATGACTCCTCATAAATATCTCATTACTACCCGCATGGCAAATGCAAAATTCTTGCTGAAAACAAGCCAGATGTCTGTGAAAGAGATTGCTTTCCGTTCTGGTTTTACGGATGAAAGTGGATTTTGCACTGCATTTAAAAAACAGGAAGGAATAACTCCAAAAGAATATCGTCATTTCAACTGTTAACTCCTTCTCCATTAGCTTTTCTAATGTTAACCAAATATTATTTTATAGGTTGACAATTCACTTTTTTGTGCTTATACTTAGCACCAGAACCGACTCCGTAAGAGTAGGAAGCGTACATCAAATTGAAATGGAGAATGAATTATGAATCTCACTGAACTTACGAAAGAAATTATAAACGGACGGCGCCTGACCCGTGATGACGATCTGTCGTTTTTTGAAACTGCAGATCTTGCAAAACTGGCTGCCGGAGCAAATGAAATCAGAAAGGCATTATGTGGAAATTCTGTCGATTTATGCACGATCATCAACGGCCGGGCCGGAAAATGCTCGGAAAACTGTAAATTTTGTGCACAGTCTTCCTTTCACCATACTTCCTGTGAAACTTATGGCATGCTGGACACTGATGTAGTTCTTGCAGACTGCCGTGCCAGAGAAGCTGCAGGCGTGCATGCTTACTCCATCGTCACTGCCGGAAGAACGGTAGAAGGCGATGATCTGGAAAAACTGATCCACACCTATGAGGAATTACGTAAAAACAGTAAGCTGCGTCTGTGTGCGTCCCATGGATTACTGGCACCGGAAGCATTTTTCCGTCTGAAAGATGCCGGTGTTACCATGTATCATGCTAATATCGAAACCTCCCGCCGCAATTTTCCAAATATATGTACAACCCATACGTATGATGACAAAATCCGTGAGATCAAACTGGCACAGGACGCAGGGCTTGCTGTCTGTTCCGGTGGCATTATCGGCATGGGCGAAACTTTTGCTGACCGGCTGGATATGGCAGTATCTTTATCTGAGCTTGGCATTGTATCTATCCCGATCAATGCACTGATCCCAGTTTCAGGAACTCCGTTTGCTGAGCTTCCACCACTGACAGAGGATGAGATCATCCGCGCAGTTGCCATGTTCCGTTATCTGAATCCGGATGCATATATCCGTATGGCAGCAGGACGCAGTTATTTCAAAGACGGTGGTCGTCGATTGTTTGAAGCAGGCGTTAATGCCACCATCACAGGTGACATGCTTACTACTGTTGGAAATAATACCAGACAGGATCAGGAAATGCTTACTGATATGGGCTTCCAAATATAAAATCAATACATAGAAAATGGAGAATGACTTATGAACAATGTAACAACGAAAACAACTTCAAAATTTACGATTCAACAGATTGCCATGATTGCAGTTATGACCGCAGTAACTTGTGTATTGGCACCACTTTCCATTCCAATTGGTCCGGTACCGATCTCACTTACCAACCTTGTGATTTATTTTTCCCTGTTCATTCTGGGAACCAAAAAAGGAACCATCAGCTATCTGATTTATCTTCTGATCGGTCTGGTTGGAATTCCGGTTTTTTCCGGCTTTACCAGTGGTCCTGGAAAACTCTTTGGACCAACCGGTGGTTATCTGATCGGTTTTATCCCGTTGGCATTAATAGCAGGTTTCTTTATCAATCATTTTCATAACAAAAAAGCTCTCAGCTTCCTTGGCATGATTCTCGGAACTGCTGTGTGCTATGCACTTGGAACTACATGGCTTGCCATTCAGGCGCACATGGGTTTTCAGGCGGCACTTATGGCTGGTGTTATTCCTTTCCTGCCAGGTGATTTTATTAAAATGATCCTTGCACTGCTGATTGCACCACAGATCCGCAAGCAGTTAGATGCTGCAGGACTTGCACGTTAATCACTTTTTAACTCATACATCTTTTTATATGGACGCAAAAAGACCTGTAAATCTTCTTTCAAAGATTTACAGGTCTTTAATTTCATTTTCATCATACGAACTGTTGATTATGGTCTGTGATACTTATTTTGCGTAATCTGTCACACGGCTTTCACGGATAACATTTACCTTGATCTGACCCGGATATTCCAACTCAGCTTCAATCTGCTTTGAAACATCTCTGGCCAGAAGTACCATATCTGCATCACTGATCTGCTCAGGTACAACCATAATACGAACTTCTCTGCCCGCCTGAACTGCAAAAGATTTGTCTACTCCCTTGAAACTGTTTGTAATATCTTCCAGTTTCTTTAATCTGTTTGAATATGTTTCCAGTGTCTCTCTACGTGCACCCGGTCTAGCTGCTGAAATCGTATCAGCTGCCTGCACCAGACATGCAATCAAGCTCTCCGGCTCAACATCACCATGATGCGCTTCCACAGCATTGATAATGATAGCAGACTCCTTGAACTTTCTACAAAGTTCAACACCTAACTGGATGTGAGAGCCTTCCATCTCGTGGTCAACAGATTTACCAATATCATGCAGGAGTCCTGCACGCTTAGCAACTCTGACATCCACACCGATTTCTGCAGCAAGCAGTCCGCTTAACTGTGCTACTTCGATGGAATGCTTTAATGCATTCTGACCATAGCTGGTACGGAATTTCATACGTCCAAGCAGACGTACCAGTTCCGGATGAATGCCATGTACACCTACTTCAAGTGTAGCGGCCTCACCTTCCTCACGGATCATATTTTCTACTTCTTTCTGTGCTTTCTCTACCATCTCTTCGATTCTGGCCGGATGGATACGTCCATCTACGATCAGTTTTTCAAGAGCGATACGTGCCACCTCACGACGGATTGGATCAAAACCGGACAGAATAACTGCTTCCGGTGTATCATCAATGATCAGATCCACACCTGTCATCGTCTCAAGAGTACGGATATTACGTCCCTCACGTCCGATGATACGTCCTTTCATCTCATCATTTGGAAGCTGCACAACAGAAATTGTAGTTTCGGCAACATGATCGGCTGCGCATTTCTGAATCGCGTTTACAACGTATTCTTTTGCTTTCTTTCCAGCCTCTTCTTTTGCCTGATGCTCCATTTCCTTGATCAACTTTGCAGTGTCCAGTTTTACATCTTCTTCAACTGTTTTCAAGAGATATTCTTTTGCCTGTTCAGAGGTGAGTCCTGAAATTCGCTCCAGTTCCTGTATGCGTTCTTCATTCAGCTTGGCAACTTCTGCTTTCTGTCGCTTAATCTCTTCTTCTTTTGCTGCAAAACTCTGCTCACGTCGCTCGATAGCTTCCAGCTTTCTATCCAGATTAGCTTCTTTCTGCTCTACACGACGCTCATTACGCTGAATCTCAGATCTGCGGTCTTTAATCTCTTTGTCAAGTTCATTCTTTGTCTTGATAGATTCTTCCTTAACTTCGAGTAAAGCCTCACGTTTCTTTGTCTCAGCAGATTTCACAGCTTCATCAATAATTGCTCTTGCACGATCCTCTGCACTTCCGATTTTCTCATCAGAGACTTTCTTAAAATGTGCATTAGATGCTACATAAGTAATCAAGATTGCAACTACAGCAGTGATCACCACAGCAATGATAATCTGCACCACAGGAGCACCTCCTTATTTAGTTTTCATTGTACATATAACAATTTATATCTGGTATTATGTCATAAATTACAACTATTAAATTTTATACTTTTTTGTGCTTTCTGTCAAGCAAATAATCTGGCCACAGGCAATCAACTGTATACAATTGCCACAGTATAAATGCGCGACCTGTAAAAAAATTTCATCAGTTTTATCAGATTTCCATCCGCCGCCGGATGGACTCTGAACGGAAGCCTCTACGCATCAGATACTGATATATTTTCTGCTTTTCCTTCTGATCCATAATGTCTGCATCATAATGCTTCTTCTCCAGCAGACGATCGATCAGCTGCTCTTCCGCAGCAGAATATTCATCTTCCAGCGCCTGTTCGATCAACTCCGATGCAACACCGCGTTCATACAGTTTCATTTTTAACTGCAGGCGGCTCTTATCTGACTGATGATATCGAATGTACGTGCAGGCATAACGATAATCATCCACGTAATGAAAGGATTTCACATAATCAATGGCGCATTGCACAATTTCCTCCGGATAGCCATTCTCCTGCAATTTCTTGCGCAACTGATATTCTGTCCGCTCCATTCTCTGCAAAATATATAGTGCACGCCGCTTTGCCCGTTTTTCCAGAATCTCTGTACAAATTTCATTCCAATCCTGATCAGACAGAAAACCTCCTTCTGTCATCCGATACTTTGCTGCTTCTTTTTCATAAATAGGAAAGGAAAGCCCTTCCTCCAATCGAATGGTAAGCTTTCCTTTTTTCCCTCTGATAATCTCCTGTATCTGCATTACTCTGCATCAGTCTGTGCAACAGTTTCCGCAGAAGCTTCTGCAACAGCTCCTCCTGCATTTTCTTTTCCATCATCGTCCAGATGATAGTATGCACGTACTTTTGCTTCAATCTCCTGACAGATTTCCGGATTTTCTTTCAGAAATTTCTTGGCATTCTCACGTCCCTGACCGATCTTCTCTCCGTTGTATGCATACCATGCACCGGATTTATTGACAACGTCTGTATTGGCTGCAAGATCAAGGATATCACCCTCCCTGGAGATTCCCTGTCCAAATACAATATCAAACTCTGCTTCTTTGAATGGCGGCGCGATTTTATTCTTAACAACTTTGATACGTGTATGATTTCCAAGGATTTCACCAGCCTGCTTTAAAGCCTCTACACGACGTACATCCAGACGGATGGAAGAATAGAATTTCAGTGCACGTCCGCCGGTCGTCACCTCCGGATTTCCGAACATAACTCCAACTTTCTCACGCAGCTGATTGATAAAAATAACGATACAGTTTGATTTACTGATCACTGCAGTCAGTTTTCGCAAAGCCTGTGACATCAGACGTGCCTGCAGACCTACGTGAGAATCACCCATATCACCCTCTATCTCTGCTTTCGGTACTAATGCCGCAACAGAGTCCACGATCACGATATCCACTGCACCGGAGCGAACCATTGTCTCTGTGATCTCAAGTGCCTGCTCTCCATTATCCGGCTGAGAAATATAGAGATTATCAATATCCACACCGATATTCTTCGCATATGCCGGATCAAGGGCATGCTCTGCATCGATAAAGCCCGCAATTCCACCGCGTTTCTGCACCTCGGCTACCATATGTAATGCTACCGTTGTCTTACCACTGGATTCCGGTCCATACACCTCAATAATACGTCCGCGCGGTACACCGCCAAGTCCCAGGGCAATATCAAGACTCAGGCATCCGGTTGGAATGGTCTCCACATTCATATGTACACTGGGATCTCCCAGTTTCATAACAGATCCTTTTCCATACTGCTTCTCGATATGTGCAATCGCTTCATCAAGTGCTTTTTGTTTTGCTTCTTTTTGAACTTCCATTTTATCATTTTTTGCCATACTTTCGTTTCTCTCCTTATCTGAACAGCCTGCATTCCTGTTATCATCTCTCAATACATGAACATTTGTTCGCATCTGTTCCTATCATATTATAAATACCTTCAAAAGTCAATCCCGATTATAACATTCTGACCGTTCAGTGTCACTTAGAAAAAAGCTGCATTTTTCCATATTGTTTTTTATAATACTTACAAATAAAAACTGTCCGGCCTTACGCCGGACAGCAATTTTTTTAATTATCTATGCAAGTGCTTTCTGAAGTTCATCCTCGTTTTGTAATCCGACAGCACGGTAAGCAACCTCACCATTTTTGATTACAATGATGGTTGGGATACTTGCTACTTCAAATTCCCTTGCAAGTTCCATCTGCTCGTCCACATTTACTTTTCCAAACACTGCACTATCCGCATTTTTCTCGGCAAATGCATGAAAAATCGGAGCCTGCATCTGGCATGGTCCACACCAGGTTGCCCAGAAATCAAGCATCACCGGTTTTTCACTGTTTAACACTTTCTCGTCAAAATTTTCAACTGTAACTTCCAGGATTTCCATTTTATTTTCCTCCGTACATAAAGCAGTATTTCTATATACAAATCATAGCATTACTGCAAAGCCACTTCCGGCTGCCAACGTTTTTATCTGTACATTTCCGAAAGCAATGTTAATTTGTTCCAAATTCAGACAGAACCAGACCTTCATTACGATCCAGTGTCATGCCAACGCTCCATGCATTGACAAAGAGTAACAGTGGATTACCTTTCAGATCCTTGATTTTCTTCATATCAGAAGTACCACTTAAATGATCCAGGTCAATGTCTTTATTTTCAATCCAGCGAATGTGCTCATATGGCAGATTCTCCAGACGGATCTCTACATTGTATTCATTTTCCAGACGGAATTTCAATACATCAAACTGCAGGACGCCTACAACGCCGACAATAATCTCCTCCATACCGGTATTGTACTCCTGAAAAATCTGGATCGCACCTTCCTGCGCAATCTGTGAGATACCTTTGACAAACTGCTTACGCTTCATAGTATCCAGCTGACGCACTCTGGCAAAATGCTCCGGTGCGAAGGTAGGAATTCCTTCAAAAGCAAATTTATCTTTTGCAGTGGTCAGCGTATCTCCGATCGAGAAAATACCCGGATCAAAGACACCTATAATATCGCCGGCATACGCTTCTTCCACAATCTTACGTTCCTGTGCCATCAACTGCTGTGGCTGGGAAAGTTTCAACTGCTTATTGCCCTGTACATGGAACACTTCCATACCAGCTTTAAACTGTCCGGAACAGATACGCATAAATGCAATTCTGTCACGATGCGCTTTATTCATATTTGCCTGAATCTTAAATACAAACGCACTAAAATCCTCAGAGAATGGGTTGATTTCTCCTTTATCTGACATTCGTGGCAACGGATAAGATGTCATCTGCAGGAAATGCTGCAAAAATGTCTCCACACCAAAATTTGTCAGCGCAGATCCGAAAAATACCGGCGACAACTGTCCTTTTGATACCAGATCCATGTCAAATTCTGCACTGGCTCCATCCAACAGCTCGATTTCTTCCTCTAACTGCTCTTTATAGTCTTCCCCGATTTCTGCCATCAATTCTTCAGCATCCAGATCAAACTCTTTTTCTTCACCCTCTTTGGTTCCTTTTAAAGTATCTGAGAATGTCATAACCTTTTTCGTATTGCGGTCATACACACCCTTGAAATTTTTACCGGATCCGATCGGCCAGTTGATCGGACAGGTCGCGATTCCAAGTTCTTTCTCAATCTCATCTAACAAATCAAATGGATCATTTGAATCTCTATCCATCTTATTGATGAATGTAAAAATTGGAATATGGCGCATGACACATACTTTAAACAGCTTACGTGTCTGTGCCTCTACACCTTTAGAACCATCGATGACCATAACAGCAGAATCAGCTGCCATCAGTGTACGGTAAGTATCCTCGGAAAAGTCCTGATGTCCCGGTGTATCCAAAATATTAATGCAAAATCCGTCATACTCAAACTGCAATACAGATGAAGTAACAGAAATACCTCTCTGTTTCTCAATTTCCATCCAGTCGGAAACTGCATGACGTGCAGTTGCCTTTCCTTTTACAGAACCTGCAAGGTTGATCGCACCTCCGTATAACAGAAATTTTTCTGTCAGTGTTGTTTTTCCGGCATCCGGATGGGAAATAATCGCGAATGTCCTTCTTTTTTCTATTTCTTTGTGTAAATCAGCCAAATTTAGCCCTCCAACTTGTCTTTATCTAATCTTTCATAGCAAGATTTATCAATGCATGATTTCTAATTCCAATGCTCAATCTTATCTATTGTAATAAAGGGAAAAACATCTGTCAAGAGCCAACCGAATGGCTTCTTATAACATACTTTCACCCGCAATATTTCCAGACAGGTCAAAATAATCCAGCACTGTTGCTCCAATATCAGAAAAACTGGTCCGTGTTCCCATATTTTTACCATGCGGCAGATTTTTTCCATACATCACAAATGGCGTATACTCTCTGGAATGATCTGTAGAAGGTGTTCCCGGATCGCAGCCGTGATCTGCTGTGATCATAAGCAAGTCCTCCGCCTCCAGACAAGATAAAATTCTTGGAAGCTGTTGATCGAAATAAGTCAGCGCCTTTGCATATCCCGGCACGTCATTCCGATGGCCATAGAGCATATCAAAATCCACCAGATTCACAAAACACAGACCATTAAAATCTCGTTCCATATATTCTAATGTCTTTTCTATGCCATCTGCATTGTCTTGCGTCCGCACAAATTCCGTAATGCCCTTTCCTGCAAAAATATCGTTAATTTTACCGACACCAATGACATCATATTCTGCTTTTTTCAAAACATCCAGCATCGTATCCTGTGGCGGTTCCAATGAAAAATCATGCCGCCGGGATGTTCTTGTATAGTTTCCGGAAGTGCCGATAAATGGTCGTGCGATAACTCTGCCTACCCCAAGCTCTCCCTGCAGCATCTGTCGCGCGATCTCGCAATCCCGATACAGTTCCTCTACCGGAACTACATCTTCATGCGCTGCAATCTGGAATACAGAATCAGCGGAAGTATAAACGATCAGTGCTCCTGTCTCTACATGCTCATCTCCATAATCCTGAATTACCTGGGTACCGGAATATGGTTTGTTGCATAACACCTTGCGTCCCACAGCTTCTGAAAATGCATCCAGCATTTCCTGCGGAAATCCATTCGGGAAAGTCGGCATCGGCTTTTCTGAAATCAGTCCTGCGATTTCCCAGTGTCCGGTGGTCGTATCCTTACCGGCAGACTGCTCCGTCATCCTTGCGAATACCCCTTTCGGTGCGGCATAAGGTGCTTTTGCTGTCACACCATCGATATTGAACAGCCCAAGTTTTTCCATATTTGGCATAGAAAACTCAGGGCTCTTTGCTACAGTTCCAAGAGTATTGCTGCCTTCATCCCCATAATTTGCTGCATCCGGCATCTCCCCAATACCAAAACTGTCCAGAACAATTAAAAATACTCGTTTCATCTGTCGTCCCTCCTTGTCTGTCTGCAAGCATGTTGGCTCTCTTGCGCTCATTATATCGTGATTTCATCACTCAATAATTTCGCCGTTCGTCATAATTGTGCGAGCACATTCTGACTCGCTTGCGCCCATTATATCACAGTCTTCTGTTTTTATGTTTATCAAAAAATCTCATTATTGCCTCTTTTACTGACTCAGTGGTGTGATTACTATATTTTCTGCTGAAATTCCGGTCTTTCTTTTCACAATATCCTCCACCTGTGCCCGTTTTGCATCTGTGACATCTCCCATATTTAACACAACATCTGCTTCATTTTCTGTAATACTGACAACCACATCAGAAAATCCCTTTGCTTCCAGCAAAATCTCTGCGGCATTTTCTCGTTCAGCCACCTCTGTCATCCGAATCATAGAATCAATGGCATCCTGTTTCTGTGCCTCTGCAATGGAAGTATTATTAATGATTTCCAGTAATGTTTCTTTATTTTTGGAGCGTACCTGTTCCCGGTTCAGTTTCACATCTGCTGCAAATGCCAGACCCTGCGCCTCTGCAGAAGTCTGAACCGTCTCTCCAGGATTTTGCACTTTTTCAGCATTTTCCTGGTTTTCCCCATTTTGCGCATTTTGATCCGCCTGATCTGTTCCGTTTTCTGTCTGTGCATCCGTTGCATCGGCTGACTGCATGTTATCCTCTGTATCCGTAAAAATCTCCCCAATCTGTCCATCCTCTGAAATATCATATGTATTTTCCACATCATCGCCTGCAGTCTGAATAGATTCATTTTCTGCTACGTTTGTCTTTGTATAACTTATGTAGCCTGCCACAGCGATCATCAAAGCCAATGCGGTAATAATAATCTGATTTTTACGAAATATTTTTTTCAATTAGAAGCTCCCTTCGTTTTCATTTTTACTATTTTTATTTTATGTGCATCCAGTCCAAATAATGCCTCCACTGCCTCTGAAATATTTTTTCTGACACTGGCATCTGCCCCACCCTCTGCCACGATTAAAACTCCGTCAATTTTGGGCAATACTTCTTTATTTACAAATGGCATTTCATCCCCGTCAGACTGTGAAAAAACGGTTGACTCACTGCTTTCATGGTTTCCAAAGCCTCCGGCTGCCTCTCTGCCGGAATCCTGATCATGGCCTCCGCTCCCCGTATCCTGCCGCACGGTCACGTCCTTTTCTACAACTGCCTCTCCCTGATCTTTCAACGTGATCATCACCTGCACGGTTCCGACACCGTCCATTCCCTGCAGAATCTGCTCAAGCCGCATCTCCAATGTCTGTTCGTAGTCTGCCTCTTCCTGTCTGCCTCCTGCCGCCCCGGCAGTTTCTGTTTGTGCATTTTGCTGTTTTATTATTTTGGAATTCCCATTTTTTTCAGTAGGCATGGCAACAATCAAAAAAAGCACTCCGGCCAGAAAAAGAATCAGCCACTGATCTTTTTTCATGTTTTTCCACTTTTTCTCCCGTACAAACTCTTTCAGTTCCATTATGCCTCACATACCTCCACCTGATCCACAGATATACCACAGGCCTGTGCGGTCTTCTCCCGCATGCGCTCCCTGCTCTGTTCACCAGTAACCGTCGTCCACAGGTTCACACACATGATCGAACCATCACTCTCCGACAATTCTACCTCCACCTGCTGCACCGGACAGTCATTTTCTTCCCCGAGTTTTTCTATCATCTGTATGATCGCATCTTTTGTCCGCTCCTTATAATATGCCTGCTGCTGTCGTTCCATATAACCGAAATCCAGTTGTCCGCTCTGCAATACATCTTCCTGAAAAAGTTCCCGTTCTAATGTCTGCTGCCAGTTCTTCTCTCCAACAATCGAAAACAGCGGACTCACAATTGTCAGGACAAAAATCATACCTGCAAAAAAACGCACATATTTCTGATATGTCCCAGAGGGAAGCACCTGCAATATAATTGTCAGGAAAATCCCCAGAAAAATCATCCGTTTTACCCATTCCAACAATTCCGTCATACCGTAGCCGTCACCACCACCGCAATCGTAATCATACACAATAAAATTCCTGTTCCCAATGCACGGAACAGCAATAATGCACCATCTCCTACACAATCGATACATCCGCAGATCCGCTTATCTGAAAAAGGCTCTGCAAATGCTCCCGCCATCTTATAAAATATGGAAAATATCAGCATTTTTAGTAAAGGACCTATGGCCAGACACAGCAATACAATCATAGCCGCTGTTCCAATTCCATTTCTAATGACCGCCGCGGATCCCAAAAAAATATTTCCTACTGCCTGTGCTGTATTTCCCAGTCCGGGGATCATGCTGATTGTCTGCGTCACAGACATTTTTTTCAAATTATCCACAGAAGGAGCAATCATCTGTTCAATCACATTCATGCCGGTCACGCCTGCCAGCAGCAGACGCATCCCCCAGATCAGCACACGTTTCAACAGCACTGTCATTTTAGAAATCAGCTTTCCTTCCGTCATGCAATTTAGCATCTGCAGAACTACATACACATGAATTGCAGGGATTACCACATACAGCAGTACACGCTCGATCAGATAGATCACAATTAAAGACAACTGATAAAATCCAACAGCTGCCATTTTCTGACTGCAAAATACCATTGTCATGCAAAACGCAGGCAACAATGCTTCCATAAAGTGGATCACCTGCTCCAATACCCCTTCCAGAATCGTATGAATCAACAGATACGACCGCAGCAGTAATCCCATCAACAGAAGAAAATACAGATAAAACCCTGTTTTCGAAATCTGGCTGCTTTCAAATATATTCATAAAATTTTGCAAAAATGCACAGGCTGCCATCAAAAGCAAAATCTGAACAAAAATCTGTCTGCCTTCCTCCACATCTCTAAATACAATGTGCAATATTTTGTGATACAACTCCTGCTTCTTCATTGTCTCATCCGCCTGCATCAGACTTTTTACCAATTCCCGAAATGACAGATTTTCTGTGTCTGTATTCTGCTTTAATACATCCTGGATATCTGATAATGGCAAATCGGATAATAAATCCAACTGCATACTGCTACTGTCCGCATCTTCTGCTTCTGCTGCATGCACTGGTTCTGTTCTTATATTTATCATAATAAATAACAAACCTGCCAGGCCAAAAAGCAACAATAACCATTGTCGTTTTTTCTTTCTTCGCAGCTTTTTGCATACCCACATTCTTTTTACCAATTTCATGTTCCAAGCAATCCTTCAATTGTCTCCAGTAACGTCAGCAGCACCGGTACACTTACCGCCATAATGGAAAATTTCGCAAACATTTCAATCTGACTTCCAATGGCTGAAAAACCGGCATCTTTGCATATTCCAGAAGCGAACTCCGCCACATAGGTAATTCCCATCAGCTTTATAAGAATTTTCAGCATCGCCACATCAATTCCTGTGTACTGTTCCATCTTCTGAATCGTATCCATCACTACCTGCAGTCGGTTTATACTAAAGATCAATATCAAGATGACGGCCGTCAGACTCAAATATAACGCATATTCACTTTTCTGCTGTTTTAACAATAATGCAAGTACGACTGCACCAATCCCCAGCATTGAAATCTGAATGATTCCCAACACAAACTCCCTTCTTTCTCAGTCAGAAATACCTCAATCCCTCATCATGTATCTTACAGAGAAAACAAGTGTTTTATATTATCAAACAGATCATAGATATATGGAACAATCCAGAACAATACAATAATGAGACCTGCCAGACTGACCAAAAAAGCGTGTTCCTCTCTGCCACTGTGCTTTAAAACTTGTCCGATCACTGTGACTAAGATTCCAACTGCCGCTATTTTAAACAACAAATTGACATCCATACATGCCCTCCTGTAACTTCGCTGCCGCCGGCAGTCCCCTTACACTAAAACTAATATGACAAAAAAACCAGCTGCCATTCCGAGATAACGGTAAATACGTTTTTTCTCCTCTAATTCTTTCTGTACGTGCTCCTGCATTCGCTGCAGACGTTTCGCGCATCCATTCAAATGCTCTTCCTGCTGGATCTGATCCAAAAAACCAAGATGTTTTCCAATACGGCATACCTCATCCACTTCTTCTGATTCCAAAAACAATTCTTCTTGCGCTTCACAAAATGCCTTTTCCCAGATTGTTACAAATTCTGTCCCACTACTCTTTTTCATCTGCTCCACAACACGTATCATCACATTGGAAATCTCGGGGCGTACTTTCTTTTGCACCTGCAACAGTGCATCCTGAATCGGAAGCCGCTCATAACGGATCTCCGCGGCCAGTAATTCTGTCATTTCAATCAATGATTCCAGTATTTTTTTATGTAAAGAAGCAACGCGCAGCATCTCTCTGACAAATCCGATGCAGGCTGTCAACACACAGACACTGCCTGTCAATTTTAAAAACATAACTCCTCTTCTCCAAAAATCTCTTTCTGTTTTCTATGTAACATCCGTCTTTTTCATACACTTTCATCCCGATATACATCTCATTGCTAACCTTCTTCTACCTGATACTGTCTCTTTCCAGCTACCTTTGAGATAATCACATATTTTTCAAACATTCGCTCCTTTTTACACTTGTCCCATCCTGGTTTTTGAAACAATTCTTCCAGATTTTTGGCATGTACTGTTGCCAGCAGATGACACCCACACCGCATGGCATATTCCATAGCCGAAAAATCCTCTACGCTGCCAATCTCATCCACTGCAAGAATCTCTGGTGCCATGCTGCGCACCAACAGCATCATTCCTTCCACTTTCGGACATCCATCAAGCACATCTGTCCTCACCCCAACATCGTTTTGAGGAATCCCATGCAGACATCCGGCCAGCTCTGATCGTTCATCCACCAGCCCGATCCGTTTTCCGCAATGTATTTCATCCCCATTGGAAAACAGTCGGATCAGATCCCGTAAAAGTGTTGTCTTTCCAGTTCCCGGCGCAGATAATAGTAAGGTATTTTCTGGTTCTCCATACTTCCACAGCTGTTCGTATACTTCCTTTCCACATCCTTTTTGTTCTCTGGCCATACGAATATTCAGATACAAAATCGGATAAATTCTGCCAATCTTTCCTTCCTTCTGCATTACCGGTCCACATACACCAATTCGATGTCCACCCTCAACTGTCAGAAATCCCTGCCGTACTTCCTCCTCATAGGCATAAAGGGAATACTGTAATATCAACGTGCTCATCTGCCGCAGATCTTCTACTGTTGCTGACAGGCATTGCCTGTCCGGGAATGTCAGCAGCTCATCCTTCTTCAAAAAATATGCACCATCTGTAGTAATCAATTCTATGGGCTGATTCACCCGCACTCGAATTTCCTCCATTTTTCCGGCAAACCGTTCAAAAATATTTGCTTCCTGAAACTGCTTCCTGATCTGTACAGGAAACAACTTTAAAATCTGCTCCATCGCATCACTCCATTCGGCATTTTTGTCAATTGCTATAGTCTAATATATGTATTCCAGCGCTTCTTAGAACAAAAAATGAATTTATCAATAAGATAAGTAAAACAAAGCGGAGAAATCATCTTCGCTTACACAGATACTTTTACAGAATTTTTCCTTCATGGATAAAAATAAAGAATTAAAAATAAAGAATATAACAGAGTCTTATAAAAAAGCACGATAAAAGGACACTTCCATAGAAGTGTCCTTTCAATAACTTTGAACTAGTTGTATTTACGTTTTCTAGCTGCTTCAGATTTCTTTTTACGTTTTAC
>CAKREL010000054.1 GCA_934317205.1 uncultured Eubacterium sp. | reverse complement strand
TGTCTATGGTCAAGGGAACCGCGTTGCGGTGGCTCTGGTCTTACCTCTGGCTCAAAATCTAAAAACAGTTTAAAAAAACGTATGGTACAGATTTATAATTGCTTTGCGTTTATCCATAGTTGCTTATTCTGTCGAGGGTAGCGTACGTTGTTCAATTTTTAAATTCGATTCATTTTTCAATATGTAAATCTGCGCATGCAGCACAACAGTTATTTTGCCATCAGCTTATATGCATGCGTGTCACGCGGTGCCACGGCGTAAATGGAACAAAGCAGAAACGAACTCCAACGAAAGAACCATTGTAAAATTTTCGTTGTGACCGCTGCGTCTAGCCCGACCGCGGGAGTGTGTCTGAGCACGCCGGTTTTGCGGGCGAGTTCGCGGGAGCGGTCGGAAATAAGCGACGCAGTGGTCACAGAAAATTTTTCAGGTTCTTGTTGGAGTTCGTTTCTGCTTGTTCCAAACCACCCTAAACAAGAATTTATAGATATCCTCCGTCGAAGGGGATGATCTGTCCGGTCAGGTACGTTGGTGCCGTGATCAGTTGATATACGAATTCTGCCACTTCTTCCGGCGCAGCGAAGCGTCCGGCAGGAATTTCATTTTCCAGTTCTGCACGTTCTTCTGAATCAAAGCATGCATTCATGCGTGTATCGATCACTCCACAGGCTACTGCATTTACCTGAATATTACTAGGTGCCAGCTCCTTAGCAAGTGCCTGGGTGAATAGATTTAGTCCACCTTTGCTGGCAGAGTAGGAAACTTCGCAGGAAGCTCCGGAAACTCCCCACATAGATGAAATATTAATAATTTTCCCTTCTTTCTTATTGAGCATATCAGGGATCGCATATTTGCAGCAGGAAAAAACGGAAGTCAGATTTGTGTTGATCACACGGTTCCAGTCCTGAATCTCCATATCCTGTAAAAGCCCGATGTGGGAAACACCGGCATTGTTGATCAGTAAATCTACAGACTCATGCATGGCATGAATCTCGCAAAACATGGAACGTACCTGTTCATGATCTGAAATATCGTAAATCAGTGGCGTACACGCAATATGATAGGTTGTGGTCAAGTGAGCCGCATATTCTGTCAGTTCTTCTTTGGATGAGTGACAGTTGAGAAACAGGCGTATTCCCTGAGAAGCCAGACATTGTGCAATGGCTTTTCCGATGCCGTGGGAAGCGCCGGTAATGAGTGCTGTTTTCATAGTATCCTCCAAAATGTTTCTGATATATAAGTGTAGCATATTTGAAAAAATATGTAAAATATCGGACGCCTTTTATACAAAAGAACATGTTTTATACGCATGTGAACAATATTATGCAATTAAATGTAATGATAAAATTAGTCTGTAAAAATGAAATTGGGAGGACATGTTATGAAATCATTACAGATTGGAGATGTGGTGCGGGAGGCAAGGATTCGGCATGGAATGACACAGGAGGATCTTGCAGACGGGATATGTGCAGTGAGCACTGTGTCCAAAATTGAAAACGGTCGTCATAATCCGCAAAAAAGAGTTTTTTCAGCTCTGATGGAGCGCATGGGAGAAGATACCGCGCGATATGTGATGTACGTGAGTACACAGGAAATGGAGAGGAAGAAAATACAGGAGGAGCTTGCGCACAATGTGCGGTGTGGGGATCGAAAAAGTCTGGAACAAAATCTGGCATATTACCGGGAACTGTCCGGAGAGAAGCGTGCGGATGATCAGCAATGGATAAAACTGGCGACATATATATTGCGTTGGTGGAGTGGAAGTTCACCGGAGAAGATGGAAGATGAGTTGTTGGAACTTTTACATTTAACTTATCCGGATTATAGAGGAAACTGGGACATACATCGCAGTTACAGTTCTGTTGAAATTTTGATTTTACAATTGATGATCGCGTGCAGGGAACGCGAAATGGAGCACGTCTGGTGTCTGCAACGGTTAGAGCAGATGTATAGTGTGTTGGAGCAGAAACATGCAACACAGGCCTGGCAGAAGCAGGCACAGATTTCTGTCTGTTATCAGACATCTGCGCTGTGCCTTCTGATGGGAGAGTATCCTGATTCTGTCAGGTATGCTACGATCGGACTAGGCATATGCCGACAGATTCAGTCATATGATTTTGCACCGATGCTGCTGTCTGTTCTGGCAACTGGAATGACAAAACTTGGTGATACAAGTCTGGCTGATCAAGCCGAAGCGTTTGCCTGTATGGTAGATGAAATGTTAGCAGTTAAGAAGAAACTGCTGATGTTTATAGAAAATATAGTACAGTAGTTTATAGTTACAAACCATAGCATAAATGGAAAATACGAAAAAAATATGATATTTTGTATCTGTACCATTCACAAATAAAAAAAATGTGCTAAACTAAAGAGAATGAAAAAATAGAAGTTCATATTAAGGAGATTAATATAATTATGAATATTGTAGTATTAGCTGGTGGACTCAGCACAGAGAGGGATGTTTCCCTGAATACAGGAGCTATGGTAAGCAAAGCATTGCGTTCAAAAGGGCATAACGTTATTATGCTGGACGTATTTATGGGATATCATGAGGAGGAAGAAGATATCACAGGAATTTTTGATCATGCAGAAGAGGCAAGTGCAGAAGTGGCACAGATTCCTGGAGAAGCTCCGAATATTGCACAGGTAAAGGCTATGAGAAAAGACCAGTCCGATTGCTTTTTCGGACCAAACGTAATTAAAATCTGCCAGGCTGCGGATGTCGTATTTATGGCATTGCATGGTGAAAACGGTGAGAATGGAAAGATTCAGGCTGCTTTCGATCTGTTTGGTATTCAGTATACCGGAAGCCGTTATCTTGGAAGTGCACTGGCCATGGATAAAGGTATTTCCAAAAAGATGTTTGAAGCAGCAGGTATCCCGACACCTCATGGTATCTCCATGAATAAGGCACAGCGTAGTATTCCGTTTGCAGAGACAGGATTAAGTCTTCCATGTGTTGTAAAACCATGCTGTGGCGGATCCAGTATCGGAGTTACGATTGTTCGTACTGCGGATGAGTATGAAGCAGCACTGGATGAAGCATTCAAATATGAAGATGAGATTGTTATCGAGAATTATATCTGTGGTCGTGAGTTTTCTGTTGGTGTAATCGATATGCAGGCGCTGCCGGTTATCGAAATTGCTCCAGTAGAGGGATTTTATGATTTCAAAAATAAATACAAAGCAGGAAGTGCAGTGGAGACATGTCCGGCTGACCTTCCGGAAGACGTTGCAAAAGAAATGCAGAAGCATGCAGTTGCTGTCTGCCGTGAACTTGGTCTGGATGCTTATGCCCGTATGGATTTCCTGTTAAATGATAAAAACGAGATGTTCTGTCTGGAAGCAAATACGCTGCCGGGCATGACAGCAACCAGCCTGTTACCGCAGGAGGCAGCTGTAATTGGTATTCAGTACGAGGATCTGTGTGAGCGTCTGATTCAGATCTCTCAGGAAAAATACGGAGGAAAGCATGAGTAATACATTGGAGCAGATGACACTGGAAAATATTGCAAAAGCGTGTGGCGGTACGTATGTGGGAGAGGATGCACTGCGTAGTAAAGAAATTACCGGCGCTGCTATTGACAGCCGTCAGGTAGAGCCTGGTTATTTATATATTCCAATCCGTGGAGAGCGCGTGGATGGACACCGTTTTATCCCGGATGTATTTGCAAAAGGGGCACTGGCAGTTTTGTCTGAGGAGCCGTTGGAAGATGCGACAGGTCCATACATACAGGTTGTCTCCAGCGAGCAGGCACTGAAGGATATTGCAGAATTTTATCGTTCTACACTTTCTATTAAAATTATCGGAATTACCGGAAGTGTTGGAAAAACAAGTACAAAAGAAATGATTTCTGCTGTATTAGGTCAGAAGTATAATGTGCTCAAGACAGAAGGAAACTTTAATAATGAGATTGGATTACCGTTGACCATCCTTCGAATCCGCAGGGAGCATGAAGTGGCCGTAGTCGAGATGGGAATTTCTGAATTTGGCGAGATGCATCGTATTGCAAAAGTAGCGAAACCGGACATCTGTGTTATGACAAATATCGGACAGTGTCATCTGGAAAATCTCATTGACCGTGATGGCGTACTCCGTGCAAAATCAGAGATTTTTGATTTCCTGAAACCGGACGGACATATCGTGTTGAATGGAAATGATGATAAATTGATCACCGTGAAGGAAATAAATGGTGTAAAACCAGTATTTTATTATGTAGAAGATGGCACAGCAAAGAAGGCGGATCTGCCGTATGAAATCACTGCAGATGCGATTGAAAATAAAGGTCTTCGCGGATTAAATGCAAATCTGCATTTTCCGGAGGAAGTCTGCCGGATCCATGAGCCGATCCCTGGTGTGCATAATGTATACAATGCCTGCGCAGCAGCATGTGTCGGACGGATCATGGAATTGACGAATGAGGAAATCTGTGAAGGAATCGCACATGCAAAAACGATTGCCGGACGTACAAATCTGATTACACTGGGCGAAGTGCTTGTGATTGATGATTGTTACAATGCAAATCCGGTTTCCATGAAAGCTTCTCTGGATGTATTGGCTCAGGCTGAAGGACGCAAAATTGCAGTTCTTGGGGACATGGGAGAACTTGGAGAAAATGAATGCGAGTTACATTACGAAGTCGGTAAGTATGCAGCAAATGCAGGTGTAGACATTTTGTTCTGCTGTGGTCCTCTCAGTGAGGAACTTGCAAAAGGTGCACAGCGCGGACATACAAAGGTGATGTATTTTGCAGAACGGGAAAAACTGACACAGACATTACTGAATTTTGTGGAAGCAGGTGACACAGTTTTGGTGAAAGCTTCTCACTTTATGGAATTTCCAAAGATTGTGAAAGCACTGGAAGAGGCATTAGAAGATTAAAAGGTAAGTAAAAAGACTCATAAGGATGAAGTGCATTTTTCGTCCTTATGAGTCTTTTTTATTTGCTCTCCAGGGCTTTCTGCTGATTTAGCATGTCCTGAATGATATTCTGAGTGTAACGGCCAAGGGCACGTTTGTCCTCTTTTGGCAGTTCTTTTGGGTAAACTGGTGTTCCATACTGGATGGTCACATGGGTTGGTTTTACAAATGGGATGTGATCTTTGATGATATCGCGGGTATGTGAGATTGCCATTGGAATGATCGGGCAACCGGTTTTTTCAGCAATCTTTAAGCTTCCCTCTTTGAATGGTGTCATCTCATCACTGTCTCCACGGGTTCCTTCCGGAAAAATACAGATAGAAACGCCCTGTTTTACATATTCAATAGCCTGAAGGATCGTTTTCAGACTGGCTTTCATATCATCACGTTTCAAGAAGAGACAGTACAAACGTTTCATCCAGATGTTGAGCAGCGGGACTTTTTCCAGCGAATCTTTTGCAATGTAGCCCGTTAAGCCCTCGCATTGTGCATAGGTGATGATAATATCAAAATAACTGTTGTGGTTTGCCACATAAAGGACTGGAGTATCTTTCGGAATATTTTCCTGACCGATGATGGTCAGTTTAACCCCACAGATACGATAGATGACCCGAAAAGCCCACTGTACCATGCGAAGACTGCTGACATCCCGCAGATGTGGATTTTTTTTGCCAATCAGCCATTCGACAAAAAGCACAGGAATTCCTATGATCAAATAGCAGATTGCGAACAAAACAGCGAGAATTGTTCTTATCATGTTATTTCCTCCAAAATATATATTTTTCAATTAAATCTAAAACGACCTATCTAGTATAGCAGATAGTTTTTCAGAAATCCATGCATATTTTTGCAAAATGGGAAATAGAATAGAGCAAGAAATAAGGTGGAACAGAGGGATGCTATGAAAAACGCAGGTGTGTGTAGCAAAATCCGTTGTATGGGAGTTGCATTTTTTCTTATCGGGCTTATCGGGTTTACTGGTTGCAGTGTGCGGAAAACAGGAACAGAAAAAATAAGAGATGTTGATTATACTGTTGTGACAGAAAAGGAAATGCCGCAGGAACTGCAGGACGAGATCGAAAGCCGGAAAGCGGAAGATTTTAAAATGACATATATGATGGATGACGCTTTATATATCGTGAGGGGCTTTGGCATGCAGGAAACAGGTGGATACAGCATTCAGGTTCAGAATTTGTATCTGGCAGAAAATGCACTTTATTTTGAAACAGATCTCATCGGGCCGGATCATGGGGCGCAGGTGGAAAAAACAGTCAGTTATCCATACATAGCAGTGAAAACGGAACGTCTGGAAGAAAATGTGGTATTTGAATGAAAAGGTGTGGTGCGAAATAAAATATGTCATGCAAAAGAAGATATATCATGCAGAAGAAGAGTGAAAAATCGTAAACGTGAAAAATAGTAAGGAGGCGCAGAAGGGATGGAATTAATAACGGAAGCGATATGTGTAGAGGAAAAGAAGGGACCTGCCATTACGCAGGTGACATTTGATGAAACTTACCATTTACCGGATTATCTTCCAGATTTTTTTTCTGTGATTTTAAGCGATGGTAGTGTGGAGGTGGAGGAGAGTAAATGCAGCATCGGACAGGTGCTGATAAAAGGAACACTTCATTTTAAGGTACTTTATCATACCGCACAGAGCGAATGGAAGATTGCCAGTCTGGAGGGGGAATTTCCATTCCAGGAGACAGTGATTTTGGAAACAGTTGGCGAGTTTGATATGGCACAGACAGTAGTATCGCTGGAGGATCTGACCATCCGGATGATGAATGCCCGAAAACTGAATATCCGTGCACTTGTGGAGATTCGAGTGCAGGCCCGGGAACGAAAAGAAGTAAATATTCCTGTAGAAATCGCTCAGAAAGAAGACGAAGGTCTGGAAGTGCAGATGCAGCAGGAAAACTATCTGGAGCTTTGCTACCGTGGCAGTGAATGTGCAAAAATCAGGGAAGAAGTGCGGATTCCATCGAATAAACCAAATATTTACCAGATTCTCTGGCAGCAGGTGCAGCTGATGGGGATGGAGACGCATGCAGGAAACGGCAGTGTCAGCATTCAGGGAGAAATACAAATTTTTATAATCTATCAGGGCGTGGAAGAAAAGCGGATGCAGTGGCTCGAACAGAGAATCCCTTATCAGAGCTGTCTGAATATTTCTGAGGCAGAGAGTGATATGATACCGTTTGTGTTTGCCGGAACGCCGGTTTTTACTTGCAGGGAGCAGGAGGATGCGGATGGAGAACCGCGGGTAATTCTGGTGGAGGCGGAGCTTGTCATGGATCTCAGACTGTATCGTGAAAGAAGTCTGGAGCGTTTAATAGATGCTTATTCATTGGAACAGCAGCTGATTCTTCGGTGTCAGGCAGTAGAAACGCACAGCCTTCATATGAAAAACGAGGCAAGATGCAGGGTAAATGATATGCTGAAATTACAAAATCCAGAAGAAGAAATTATGCAGATTGGTTCCGGAACCGGACAGGCGCAAGTAGAACACTGGAAGATACTTCCGGATGGTCTGTTAGTAGAAGGAACGGTTAATGTGAAACTTTTATATGTGAGCAGCTCAGACAGTGTACCGCTTGGTGCGATAGAAGGGCTGATTCCATTTCAATGTCAAATCGATATTCCTCATATGCCGAAGGATGCGGATGTGGAATTACAGACATCGCTGGAACATTTGTCTTTTGTGATGAAAACAAGCACGGAACTGGAAGTGCAGGCTGTCATTAATGTGACGGCTATGGTGACGCGAAGGAAAAATGAGGAGATAATTGTACAGATAGAAAATGAGGCATTGGATCAAAAATGGCTGGAAACAATTCCGGGGATTGCCGGGGTGCGCCTGAATGAATCTACAGATTTGTGGGGGATTGCTAAAAAATTCCATACAACTGTATCTGATATCAGACAATTAAACCATTTGGAGGAGCGCAATCCTGCGGTAGGGGAAAAAATTTTGGTAGCAAAGCGAGCATTCATACAGAACTGACAAGATATTACAAAAATATTACAAAAAAATATAAAATATTTCTGAAATGATGTTCTTCCGGTTGAAATTATGACAGAGAAATGTTATAATCCTTTAGGTAACTAAAAAGAGAAACATTACGAAGGAGTATTTTAATATATGAAGAAGAAAATTATTGCGATGGGGTTAGTTATTGCGATGGCTTTATCTGGTACACAGATGGCAAATGCAACGAGTCTTTCCAAAGCAAGAAGTCAGAAGAATGAGGCACAGAATAAACTTGATTCTGTAAATAGTCAGATTCAGGATATCGAAAGTCAGCAGTCCAGCCTGCAGAGTGAGATTGATAAAGTAGATTCAGACCTGGTAGATGTTCTTGTAAGTCTGGATTTAATCTCTGACCAGATCGATCAGAAGAAAGTAGAGCTTGCTCAGGCAGAAGCAGATCTTGCAGCTGCAAAAGAGAAAGAAGCAGATCAGTACAATTCCATGAAAGAAAGAATCCGTTATATGTATGAGAACGGGGACAGCTCTTTTCTGGATGCATTAGTTGGTGCACAGAACTTTGCTGATGTATTGAATAAAGTTGAGAACTTCTCAAAAGTATATGACTATGACCGCAACCTTCTGGTAGAGTATCAGAATACAAAGACAGAAGTTGCTAATCTGGTAACACAGGTTGAAGAAGAAAAGAAGGATCTGGAAGCAAATCAGGCTACATATCAGGAGCAGCAGAATAATCTGGAAGCAATGAAAGCTCAGAAGAGCAGCCAGATGGCAGATTTTGAGAGTCAGCTTGCACAGGCTCAGAACCTTGCAGCACAGTATAAACAGACTGTAGCAGAGCAGAATGCAATTATTGCACAGCAGCTCGCAGCAGCACAGACTGTAAATGTGACAGCTGGTGCTTCTAATGTTGCATCTACAAAATCCAACAAAACAAGCTCTGGCAATAAATCCAATAACACAAACTCAGGAAGTGCAAGTAGTTCAAATTCCAGCTCATCAAGTTCTGTAAGCTCAGCATCCGGTACAGGATCATCAGTAGCAAGTTATGGTTGCCAGTTCGTTGGAAACCCATATGTATGGGGTGGTGAAAGTCTGACAAATGGTGCAGACTGCTCCGGATTTGTAAAGAGTGTATATGCTCATTTTGGTGTATCACTTCCGCATAGTTCAGGTGCTTTGACAGGTGTAGGTCGTGCAGTATCTTCATCTGATATGCAGCCGGGTGATATTGTATGTTATAGTGGTCACGTTGCAATCTACATTGGTGGTGGTCAGATTGTACATGCAAGTTCACCATCTACTGGTATCAAAATCGGACCGGTTAACTATGGAAAAGCAGTTGTAGCAGTACGTAGAATTTTCTAATAAAAGTTAAAATTGAAAAGAAAAATCCTCTGAGCATTATGCCCAGAGGATTTTTAGATTTTAGAATTGGGGTGTCAAAACATCCAAATTTTATCAAACACTTTCTTATTTGCAGAGCTCAGCAACAACCTGGTTGATGACTTTGCCATCTGCTTTTCCTTTTAATTCGGCCATAACAGCTTTCATGATCTGGCCTTTATTTTTGGTAGCAAGAACATCAGCAAAGCGCTCTGTCAGGATAGCTTTTACTTCTTCTGCGGATAACAGCTGTGGAGCATATTCGTTGATAATATCATAACGCGCCTGATACTCTTCTTTCAAATCAGTGCGAGCTGCAGGACAGGTATCTACCTGTTCTTTTACACTTTTTAATTCTTTTAAGATGACACGGTCAACAAGTTCAGGTTTGATATCGTCCCGGCATCCCTCATCGATGGCTACTTTTTTTACTGCTGATACCAGGGATGAGATTGCATCCTTACGTACCTTGTCTTTGGCTTTCATAGCGGCAATCATGTCTTTTTGTAATGTCTGCATTTCCATAATGATAGTACCTCCTAAAATTAAATATGAATCCTGCTAAGCAGTTTGTTGATATAATATTGTTTGATATGATAATAATGCTTTCGGATGCAGTCCTTGGCAGCAGAAAGATCTTTTGCTTTGATTGCGTCCAGAATTGCAGCATGTTCTCCATAAGATCGGTGAGCCAGTTTAGCATCATCCAGAATAGTGGAAATGAATAGCATTTGCTGGCAGTCTAATTGGTCATAGATATTTTCCAGACGTTTGCTTCCGGAATAGCTGATCAGAAGTTGATGAAATTTCTGATCCCAGCGTGTGAAGTGAAAAATATCATTTTCATCCAGTGTGTGTTTCATGTTTTCAAGAGCCAGTTCCAGAGCATTGACAGCCAGTGGATTGTATTTGCTGATACATGCTGAGATCGCGTAAGTCTGGAGAAGCTCGATCAAATCATATACTTCCAAAATGTCTTCTGTGGTAAAGGAGGCAACAACTGTTCCTTTGCCCGGAACAAAAGAGAGCAGACCTTCGTGAGTCAGCTTCTGCAGGGCATTTCGAATCGGGGAACGACTGACATGATAAATATCACACAATTTGCGTTCTACCATAACAGTTCCTTCTGGATAGGTATTATTTAGTATATCCTGTTTGATTTGCTGATAAGCAAACTGTTGCTTGTTTTCAGAAGGCTGATTGAGAGAATCATACTTGTTGTTTTCTTGATTTGACATTTGCATTTCTCCTGTTACGAACGAATTAGCACATGAATAAACCGCATCAAAAGTATAGCAAAAATGTAGTTAGATGTAAAGAAACCTTTTATTTTGACGCAAGATGTGATAAGATATGAAAAAATATAGCGAATTAAAGCGTTGATGTGAAAAAGAACAGGGGATTTGGAGGACATAGATCATGATTTCAAAACGTTTGAGAGAATCACTGGATTCATCTATTTGTATCCGTGACATTTTCGAGGAAGGAAAAAAGATGGCTGTTATTTACGGTGCAGAGAATATTTTTAATTTCACCATCGGTAATCCGAGTGTGGAACCGCCTGCAGCTGTAAATGAAGCAATGAAAGAGATTCTTGATACGGAGAAGCCTCTGGCATTACACGGTTATCCTGCAAATGTGGGACATCCAGAAGTACGCAGACACATTGCAAATTACCTGAACGGTAAATATGATTGCAATTATACAGAGCAGGGGATTATTATGACAAGTGGTGCAGCTGCGGCCATCGTGGTGATTGCAAATTCATTACTGGATGCTGGTGATGAGGTTGTAACATTTGCACCTTACTTCTGGGAGTACAAAAGCTATGTGGAAACTATGTATGGTAAGCTGGTTCCGGCACTCTGTAATATGGAGACATTACAGCCAGATCCAGAGACTTTTGAGGCTGCATTATCACCAAAGACAAGATTTGTGCTGATCAATACACCGAACAATCCGACCGGGGCGGTATATACCGAGGAGTCCATTCGTATGGTAACGGATATCTTAAAGAAAAAACAGGAAGAGTATGGCCATCCTATCTATCTGGTTTCTGATGAGCCATACCGCAAGCTTGCGTATGACATTGAAGTACCATATCTGACTCATTACTATGAAAATACGATCGTAGTATATTCTTACAGCAAGGCACTTTCTATCCCGGGCGAGCGTATCGGATATATCGCTATGGAGCCTTGTGTCCAGGATTATGAGGATCTGATTGCAGGTATGACAGCATCTATGCGTTATCTTGGCTATGTCAATGCACCGTCTCTTCAGCAGAAAATGCTGCTGAAATGTGTGGATGCTTCAGTAGACATCAGTATTTATCAGGAGACCAGAGATATTTTGTATCATGCACTGACAGAGATCGGTTACACCTGTATCCATCCGGACGGAGCGTTTTACTTGTTTGTAAAGGCTCTGGAAGAAGACGATACAAAATTCTGTGAGCGTGCGAAAGAGGAAAAAATCCTGATGGCACCGGGTACCGCATTTTATGGACCTGGCTGGGTTCGCGTGTCTTACTGTGTACCGGCAGATGTTGCAAAAAGAAGTGTGCCGGCATTTAAGAGATTATATGACAAATATCAGAAATAGTGATATAATGTGTATACAAATTTGGGTCGAACGCACGTGAGACTTGGTGCGTGATTCTGGTCAGCGAAAGCTGACATATTCTTCTCAGAATCACTGCACTCTACACTTACTAAATGGATACTTGATGTTAATTTTTCATTTGATAAGTGTCAGATTTGGAATGATTGTGTTATACATGAAATAAGCAGCATATGAATATAGAAATTTATTATAAAAAATGGGATGAGAAAAAGGAAAAATCTCATGAACTTTTGGAGAGGGCAGTACGCCAGTATGCCCGGGAGAATGCTTTCCCGCTTCCGGAACAGCTGGAACTGGCGGCTGTCGACTACAAGGAGAAACCATATTTTCAAAATGTAAAAGACATACAATTTTCCATTTCCCACAGTGGGGACTGGTGGGCATGTGCCATCAGCCGGAAAACGGTGGGATTGGATATCCAACAGGAGCAGGATTGTCGGGCAGATCGTTTGGCCAGACGATTTTTCCATCCATTGGAGGTGGCATGGTTAGAAAAAAATGGATATTCGCATTTTTGTAAAGTTTGGGCTTACAAAGAAAGCTATGTGAAATATACCGGTGTTGGACTGACACATGGAATGGACTATTTTTCCGTTATAAATCCAGCAGGTGTATTGAGTGGAGTAGAAGATGTTTGCCAGCAGTTTGTGGCTTTTCATCGAGACTGCCATATGGTGGTCACAACGAAACATAGGAGAGATTTTTCTCTGCGGGAGCTTATTGATTGAAGAGCAAGTAGCGAAAGCGGATTACGAATATCTGCTTTACAACCATTGCGAAGGTGAAAATTCAGAAAAGCCAAAGTTTTTTCTTTTTCTGATGATTCTCAAGAAAAAATAAGCAGCGGAGAAGCAGAAAGGAAGGTGTGAGGTATGCGAAAAAGCAAAAAAGTCGTAATGATCTGTCTGTTGGTGGTCATAGCAGTACTGATCGGAGTATCAGTGGTGACACCAGGAAAAATAGCAGACTCGGAGAATTATACCTGCGGGGCGTATGCAACGGTCTTTGCTTTGTTGCCACCGGTGGTAGCAATTGGGCTGGCGCTGATCACGAAAGAAGTGTACTCATCTCTGTTTACCGGTATTGTCGTAGGTGCATTACTGTATAGTAACGGTAATCTGGAGCTGATGATGAATACCATGTTTTTCAATGAAGATGGAGGTATGGTATATAAGCTGGCCAATGGCTGGAATATCGGTATTCTGATGTTCCTTGTTATGCTTGGTATTCTGGTTGCATTAATGAACAAAGCAGGTGGATCAGCTGCATTTGGCAAGTGGGCGTCAAAGCGAATCAAAACACGAATCGGTGCACAGCTTGCTACTATGGTTCTTGGCATTTTGATCTTTGTGGATGACTATTTTAACTGTCTGACAGTAGGAAGTGTTATGCGTCCGGTAACGGATACCCATAAAGTTTCCAGAGCAAAATTGTCTTATATCATTGATGCCACAGCAGCACCGGTATGTATTATCGCACCAATCAGTTCCTGGGCGGCAGCAGTTACATCTTCAGTTCCGGAAGATTCTGGAATTAATGGCTTTGCAGTATTTTTACAGACAATCCCGTACAATTTATATGCAATCCTTACTTTGGTTATGATCATTGGTCTGACCGTGTTCCGGGTGGATTATGGTCCAATGCGTACGCACGAATTAAATGCAATCAAAGGGGATCTGTTTACGACACCGGAGCGCCCATATGATGAAAGTGATGAAGGGCAGGAGAGCAGTAAAGGAATTGTTTTGGATTTGATTCTCCCAGTTGTTGTGCTGATTGCGGCCTGCATAGTCGGAATGGTGTATACCGGTGGATTTTTTGAGGGAGAAAGCTTTATCAGTGCATTTTCAGGATCCGATGCATCCGTCGGACTGGTGATCGGTGGATTTGTAGCACTTATTTTTACTTTTGTATATTACATGCTTCGAAATGTCATTTCTTTCCAGGAATTTGCAGAATGTATTCCGGAAGGATTTAAAGCTATGATCGCTCCGATTCTGATTCTGTCCTTTGCATGGACACTTTCTGGAATGACGAATCTTCTTGGAGCAAATGTATTTGTGGCAGATCTGGTAGCAGGATCCGCAAATTCATTGCAGGGCTTCCTGCCGGTGATTATTTTTGCCGTGGCAACAGGTCTGGCTTTTGCAACAGGAACTTCCTGGGGAACATTTGGAATCCTGATTCCGATCGTAATCGGTGTATTTCCATCCGGAACAATGATGATTATTTCCATTTCCGCATGTCTGGCAGGTGCTGTATGTGGTGACCATTGTTCTCCGATTTCTGATACAACGATCATGGCATCAGCAGGTGGGCATTGTCATCATGTAAACCATGTAACCACACAGATTCCGTATGCAATGACGGTTGCAGCAATCTGTTGCGTTGGATATGCGCTGATGGGTATATTTAATGCAATTGGGATGTTAGGTGCAGCATGGATCGCACTTCCAATCTGTATCGTGCTTGAACTTTTGCTGTTACTTGTACTGCGGAAGAAGTACGGCAGAGAGGATATCTGATGAGAGTTGACTTCTCGCATAGGTGACGAACAACTAGATTATATCGGCGGGGAAATTTGAACTCACATTGTGCTATTTTGCAGGAAAAAATTTGAATATTTCTATTATTTAGAACTTTGAAAATAATAATAGGATAAGTGAGCGGATTCCGTTCAGAAATAGAAAATCTCCCGGAGCAGATACAGTAGGAAGGTATGCTGTTTCTGGGAGATTTTTTAGAGTTTCAGAGTTCGGTTATTTTAGTAGAAAAAGGCGGCAAAGCAAAAAGGTGGAATAAATTCATGAGAGAAGATAAAAACGAGACAAGATGGGACAAACTATTACATATTCGAACAATGGGGCGGGATGATTCCCACTCCGATCAACATAGATTTCCTTATGAACCAACGCCGTATTGTGTGCTGGAGCGGCTGGCAAATTCCGGTTATATTCGTAAGGGAAATACAGTGATTGACTATGGCTGTGGAAAAGGTCGTGTGGACTTCTTTCTAGCATATCAGACCAGATGCCATTCCATAGGTATCGAGTATGATGAACGGATTTTTGAACGAGCCAAAGAAAATAAAGCGAATTCGGTAGCTTCAGGTCATGTGGATTTTGTGCAGGCAAATGCGGAAATATTTGAAGTGCCGGAAACAGTTGATAGATGCTATTTTTTTAATCCATTTTCGCTGGAACTTCTGAAGAGAGTTATGGGACGCATTCTGGATTCCTATTATGCAAAACCGCGTAAAATACAGTTTTTTTTTACTATCCGACGGATGAATATATTTCCTATATGATGACGGTGGATGAGCTGATGTTTGTGGATGAAATTGACTGTAAAGATTTGTTTCCGGGGAATGATCCGAGGGAGAGAATTGTAATTTTTGAGCTGAAGAAATTAAAATAGTAAGGGGCAGGAATGAAAATTTCCTGCTCCTTTGGAATTTTTTGATGGATACAAACTTTTATTTGGTCCATATCTCAATTGTTTTTAACAGTTTTTCTTTTGTATCAGTATCTAATTTAACGATGCTCTGATACAGTTTACGGTCGAGAGCAGTTTCTGAATATTCTGGATCGAGTTCGCCAACGAGTGAATCCAAGGAACAACCGATCAACTGTGCATAGTAAGTCAATACACGTAAAGACATAGCAGTGCGGTTGTTTTCAACATTGCTGATATATCCGGGGGTAACACCAAGAGAATCAGCTACTTGATTTTGTGTTAATCCCATTTGTTGGCGAAGATTTTTAATGAGTGAACCGTAATTTTCGGATTCCATGATGATAGCTCCTTTGTATAGTATTTTTAATAAAATTATACAATAAATAATGATTGCAAGAAAGATACTAATAGAATATAATATATCCAATAAGTATATAAAGGAGGTTAAATATGAAAATTAGAATGGACTTTGTAACAAATTCAAGTAGCAGTAGTTTTATTTTGGCAAGAAACGAACATTTAAATGAAAAGCAAAAGGATAAAATTATTGAATATGTAGAAAAAACTTTTCTGGGTGAAAAAATATTGACACCGGAA